>CBDUPM010000001.1:0-27322 GCA_965369105.1 uncultured Bacteroidales bacterium
TACCTGGGTATTAAGCAGAAACTACCTGAATAATATTTCATATAAGTTTCAGGGAAATAATGAGAATCTGCCTAAAACACTGGATTTCGATTCAGATGAGATTGAAAATAAATTTCGTTATGAAAGTTTTACCCAGTATAAAAATGGTCTTCGTTTGAATTTCGGCGGAAATTTTGAATATGCCAAGTATTACAATTCCACTTTTAACAGTACATTCATCAACGGAGCACCTTTTATAGTAAACTATGAAACCGATCTCAAACTTTTTAAATGGGGGCTGTTCACTCAGTTAACAGAAGAGTTCCTGAAGGACAGGCTTACATTGTCACTGGGGATCAGAATGGACGCCAATAATTTCAGTGATGAAATGTCAAATATGCTGGAACAGTTTTCTCCCAGATTTTCTGCTTCCTACCGGTTGACCAACAATTTCTTCGTAAATATGAATACCGGGAGATATTTCCAGGCACCTCCTTATACCACGCTCGGGTTCAGAAATGATTCGGGTGGTTTGGTTAACAAGGAAAACAAACTGAAATATATAAGTGCAGATCATTTGGTAGCAGGAATTGAATGGCTTCCGGATGATAAATCAAGGCTGACTGTGGAAGGATTTTTTAAGTATTACCGGAATTATCCTTACAGTGTAAATGATTCAGTTTCTATTTCAAGTAAGGGTGCCGACTTTGGCACCTTTGGTGATGAGGAAGTTCAGTCGATTGCTGAAGGAAGAGCTTATGGGATGGAAATACTATACCGAAACCGTGACTTTCTTGGAACAAACATTACCCTTTCTTATACCCTTGTCAGAAGCCAGGCAGAAGCATTCCGTACTGAAATTGGAAATGGAGACAAATGGATTTCAACCGCCTGGGATAACCGGCATTTGTTAAATTTACTGGCTATTCGTGAATTCAAAAAGAACTGGCGGGTAGGGGCGAAATGGAGATTTGTCGGGGGAGTTCCATTTACTCCTTTTGATAAATTGCAATCCTCCTACAAACAACAATGGGATGTAAGAAGAATTGGAATACTCGATTATAACCGTTTTAACCAGGAACGGCTGGATGCATTTCACCAGCTCGATTTGAGGGTGGATAAAGAATTTTTTCTAAAAAAACTGAGTTTGAATTTTTATCTTGACGTTCAAAATGTATATAACTTTAAAGCTGATCAACAGAAAGTTCTTATCTTAAGTGAGGATGCAGAGCCACAAATTTTAAATCCTGGTGCGCCTGAATCAGAACAAAGATATAACCTGACAGAACTTGCAGTTGAAGGAGGAACGATTTTGCCCACAATTGGCATCATCATTCAGTTTTAATTTGAAGCAAATATTTAAAAAACATGGATATGAAATACCCGGCAATTATTTTTATCAGCATGATGTTTTTTACTTACTCATGCAAAAGTAAAAAGATACAGGAGCTTCCTCCTGAACAGTTTTCTTCCAATCTTAATGGGAAAGGCCAGGAAATGGTTATCGAATTCAAGAAGGGGGAGGAACATAATCATCCCTTAATGGCCATCTGGGTTGAGGATTTGAATGGTAATTTCATTCAGAACCTTTATATTACCCGGTCGATAGCAACAGGGGTTTTTGGTCATGGCGATTCCAGCCAGGGAGTATGGAAACCGGGCAAAATCCGAAGACCTGCAGCTCTTCCTGTCTGGGCACATAAAAGAGGTATTATGGCCGGAGATGGTCTTTTCATTCCGGATGAAAACAGTCAGGTGGCTGATGCTTATTCAGGAGCAACCCCCTGGGGCGATTTTCTGCTTAAAACTAGATTGGATGAAAGCTTGAGCGGAAAAATCAGTGTGCGATTTGAAATTAATCAAACCTGGGACTGGAATGAATACTGGACCAATAATAAGTATCCGGAAAATGAAGAGTATAAAACCTCCTGCCAGCCGGCCCTGGTGTATGAAGCAATTGTAGATCTGGATTCCGAAACTTTGATTTATCCAATGAAGGTTTTGGGTCACAGTCATTATGCAGGGGAGAACGGAGAAATCTATACAGATCTCAGTACGATTACAACTGCGCTGGAAATTGTTAAAGAGCTTACCGTAAAACTGGAAAATTGAGAGTTTTCTGATGAAATCCTTAAATGAAGGCCCTTTCAATAAAAACTAAATAAGGGCCTTAGTTTTAATATCATTTTCAATTTTTATCTTTACCTCCTGATGATGGGAAGTTCATTTCGCAATATTTAACATATTTAGGCTATTTGAGAACCTTTTTTTCAGATTAAACGTTAACTGTATAAGTATTTTAAAACCAAGGCTTAAGATATGCATCAGTCTTCGTTGCTTTAGTCAGGTATCCATATGAATACCAGTACAATAAAAAAGTTGGTTTTCCTGATTATAATCTGATTTAAGAGAACTTTTAACCGGAGCTTTTACTTTTATTAAGGATAATATTAATATTTGGTTTTGATTAAAAACAGAGATATGAAATTTAGTGATGAGCAAAAGCTGAAAAATCTTCTGGAAACATCTTCTAACCTTTTTTATCAGCACGATACAAATCATGTAATAACATATCTGTCTCCGCAGATTAAGGAAATTCTGGGTTATGAGGTTCATGAAGCGATGATAAAGTGGACGGAATTAGTTTCAGATAATCCAATAAATGAAGTAGGTTATAAAAATACCCTGAAAGCTATAAAAACAGGGGAAAAGCAGGATCCATATGAACTCGAACTGTTTCATAAGTCTGGGAAGAAAATCTGGGTTGAAGTCCGGGAAGTCCCCATATTAAAGGATGGAAAAACCATTTCAATTGTTGGAACTCTAAATGATATTACCAAAAGAAAGATAAATCATATAAAGCTTAAAGACAGTGAAGAAAAGCATCGGATTCTTTTTGAAAATGTTGAAGCAGGAATAGGCTATTACGATTTAAACGGGAATGTTATTCTATATAATAAACTTGCAGCCAAACGCTTAGGGGGAAAGCCGAAGGATTTTATAGGCAGGAATCTTAAAGATTTATTTAAACCGGAGCTTGCGGAAATAATATTAAAAAGAATTCATAAAACGGCTGCTTCATGCAAAAGCAAAGAATATAATGATGAGATTTTATTACCCATTGGAAAAAAATACTTTCTCTCTGCTTACTCATGTACCCGGGATATTTCAAAAAGAATCACCGGAGTCCAGATTATTTCAACTGACATAACAGAGTTAAGAATTGCTGAAGAAAAACTTAAAGAAAGTGACCGTATTTTCAGGTCTTATTTCAATTCGAATCCGGTTCCTACTTTTGTATGGTTATATAAAGATAATCAATTTCAGCTCATCGATTTAAATGAATCAAGCATTAGAATGAGCAATGGAAAAGCAAAGCAATTATTAGGATTGTCAAGCAGCGAAGTATACCCTGAGATGCCAGAGATTCATGAAAAACTTTTAGAATGCACCAGCTTAAATAAAGTTTTGGAATTCGAATTGAATTATCAATTACGATCTGCAGGTAGAACGGAATGGGTAAATTTTAAACTGGTTCCAATAGACCAGGAAAAAGTTCTGATGTATTCTGAAATGATCACCAGCCAGAAAGAAGCGGAATTGGCATTGATTAAAGCCAAGAATAAAGCCGAAGAGTCGGACCAACTGAAAACAGCCTTTTTATCCAATATGAGTCATGAGATCCGTACTCCAATGAATGGTATTCTCGGGTTTACTGAATTACTGGAAAACCCTGAGCTTAGCCTTCATAAGCAACATGAATTCATTGAAATTATAAGAAAAAGCGGAAATCGGATGCTAAATACAGTGAATGACATCATTGATATTTCGAAACTGGATTCCGGCCAGGTAGAAATTGTTTACAACAGGCTTAATCTGGTCCATGAGTTAGAGGCCCTCCACAGTTTCTTTAAACCTGAAGCCGAGAAAAAAAATCTTGGTTTTAATTTAAAGCTTTCCCTTTCCAAAACGGATTCTCATATTGAAACTGACCATGGAAAGTTAATCTCTATTATCACAAATCTTATTAAAAATGCAATAAAATTTACTGATGAGGGAATCATAGATATATTCTGCCAGAGGATGGATGATAAGTTGGTTTTTAAAATTAAAGATACCGGTATCGGGATTCCCCCTGACCGCCATGAGGCCATTTTTGAAAGGTTCCAGCAGGCAGATATTCATGATTACAGCGCAAGAGAAGGATCAGGGCTGGGGCTGTCGATAGCCAAATCCTATGTAGAGCTTTTAGGTGGAGAAATAAACTTACAATCCAAATGGAATGAAGGAAGTGAATTCTCTTTTACCATTCCATGGAGAGAAAGTAAAGCAGGAATTCACTATCCCGAAAGTCATTATGACCCGGGAGATTCAAAAGAAAAATGGAACATTCTTATTGTAGAAGATGATCAAACCAGTTATGAGCACCTCCAAATTGTTCTGGAGGATCATTCTAAATCTGTGTTCTGGGCCAAATCAGGGGAGTAGGCAATAAGAAAATTCAGCGATCACCCTGAAATCCAGATCATACTCATGGATGTTAAAATGCCGGGAATTAGTGGATACGAAGCAACGTTAAAGATCAGGGAAAAGAACAAGGATGTTATCATCATTGCTCAGACGGCCTATGCCCTCGAAGGAGAAAGGGAAAAGGCATTGAAAGCAGGTTGCAATGAGTATATTTCAAAACCTATCAATCGTGAAAAGCTGTTAAGGATGGTGTATCAATTAGCAAAAAGATAGGAAATTATCAATTCCTTCCGGAATTCTTTTTATACCCCCCCTTTTTCTTATTATAAAACTTCTTTTTTCCGCCCCTCCTTTCAGGTCCGGGGTTCCATTCAGGACTTTCAGCAATTTCAGACGGGGTGTTTAATTTATAAATTTCAGCTTCAATAAGTTTTTCAATCTGGCTGAACTTTTCCATATCATAAGGACTGATCAAAGTAAGTGCCACTCCGCTTCCCTTAGCCCTGGCAGTTCTTCCAACCCGGTGTACATAGTCTTCTGCATCACCCGGCACATCAAAATTAATTATAAGATCAATATCTTTGATATCAATTCCCCGGCTCATAACATCGGTAGCTACCAGGATGCGGGTAGTTTTTGCACGGAATCCTAATAAGACTTCTTCCCTTTGGCTTTGCTCAAGATCAGAAGAAATACCTTCCACATTTTTTTCTGTTTTCTTTAAAGTCCTGGTTAAATCAGCAACCTTTTTTTTGGTAGAACAGAAAATTAAAATGCTTTTGTAATCCGGTTTATCATTAATTAGATAGGAAACCAGGTCATTTTTGGCAGGTTCATAACACAGGTAAGCCGCCTGAAGGACTCCATCAGCCGGTTTGGCGATCCCAAAATTAAGCTCCTCCTGATCTTTCATTATGGTGCTGGCCAGGGTTCTTATTTTCGGTGGCATGGTGGCTGAAAACATTAAGGTCTGCCTGCTTTTGGGCAAATAAGTGATAATTTTTGAAATATCCTCGATAAAGCCCATATCCAGCATTCTGTCAGCTTCATCCAGTACCAGGTGCTCAACCCCTGAGAAATTGACGTATCCAAGATCCAGGTGTGCCATCAGTTTGCCGGGAGTGGCCACAACAAAATGAGTACCGGTAGTAAGGGCTGTTTTTTGCTGATCCCAGTCACTTCCATCTGTCCCTCCATACAGTGCAATGGAATTTACAGGAGCAAAATAAGCAAGACCCTGTATTTGCTGATCAATCTGAATGGCAAGTTCCCGGGTTGGGACGATAATCAGGGTATTGACACTTTTCAGATCCATCCCGGCTATTTTATTCAGGATAGGAATGACAAAAGCAGCAGTTTTACCGGTCCCGGTTTGTGCGCAGGCAATCAGGTCCCTGTTTTCAAGAATTACAGGGATAGCCTTTTCCTGGACGGGTGTGGCTTCTTCAAATCCCATATAGGATATTGCTTCCAGGATATCATCAGATAAATTGAGTTCGGAAAATTTTATTGGCATTAATTTATTTTAATCAGTTTTGGGCAAATATCGGTTTTTATCTGCGAAGAAATCCATTAGCCAGGTCTTTTTTTTGAATGTAGCTGAATGAAGCACACCCTCAGGGATAAAATAAGAATCACCTTTTTTAAAGGTCCTTGTTTTCCCCCCGATTGTCAATTCCATTTCACCTTCAAAAACCGTTCCCCATTGTGCTCCGTGTTTATGTTCCGCTACACCGCCGATAGCCTCAATTTCAAAAAAAACTATCTGGTGATCGTCTGATTGGGAGAGCCAGCCCTTTACTCCTTCAAAAGGAATGTCTGCTTCCGGAAGCCCGGTAATGGTTTCGGGATAAAAATCGTTCATAATCATAGAAATTTTCAGTGCAAAGGTATTCAAATACATTGATTTTTAAACTAAACATTATTTATGTTTGATGTGTATTGAAAATGTGAAGCTTTTCTTACTATTTAAGGAGGTTTAAAAGACTTCTGATTTCATGAATCCCGGATCCTCACCTAACTTTTATGCTGGTCTGCATGAATTCAAATCAGAATCTGCATTTATCAACAACTTGGAAATTTTGGTTTTTTCAATTGAAGAATAGTTTATTAGATTCCTGAAAAATGATTTCTCATGATTCTTTATAAAAATCTTCCTGATGGGTTTCTGATAAATCCAAAATAAGCTCAGACAACTTATCGAGCACTGCCTTAAAATACTTTTCACCCTTTTCAGCACTTGCTTTTTTAGGATTGCCGATGCCGGTATCTTTGGAAACCGAGCTCCATTTTCTTTCTGACCAGGCCCAGCTTTCATTTAATGCGGGAATTTTAAAGCTTTTTGATTTTCCGTCACCAGCCTCCTCGCGGGACAATACAAGATCAGGATACAAATATAACATCAGGCTGGTTTCCATTTCGTCTGCATGATCTCCTTCCATTTCAAAATACAATGATTTATCAACCGATTGATACCAATTGCAGCAAACCAGAGTCATATCCTGATATTGGCTTCCTATCTCTCTCAGGATCTGCTTAAAATCGTTTCCTCCATGACTGTTTATTATCAAAAACTTTTTTATTCCTGAATGATACACCGATTCAATTACATCCTGAAGGATCATATGTTGTGTACTGGGATTTAAGTTTATGGTGAGCGGGATGTCCTTTTGACCGGTATTCACGCCAAAAGGAATGCATGGAAGCAGAATAGCCTTTGCTCCCCGGGAGTTTGCCAGTTTTACGGATTCTGAACCAAACACTTCACTTTCAAAAATATCTGTTCCATACGGGAGATGATAATTATGAGCTTCTGTTGCTCCCCAGGCCATAACTGCCAGCTCAAAACTTTCATTTTTAATGTTTTTCCAATGAGAGATCTCCAGGATTGATGAACTCATAGTTTTTTATTTTAATCGTAAATGTAGTGAATATTGTTTTTGCCTAAATCAAATCTGCTGAGAGATTAATCAAGGGGTTTTGAATTTTTGGTTTTTTGGTTTGAATGTTTAGCTTTAAACAAAGAATAAAGGGATGGCTATCGATAAATCAGTAAATCAAAGGTTTTCCTCAAGGACTGGGTTATTATTGAGCGCATTAGGTATTGCGGTGGGGACCGGAAATATCTGGAGATTTCCAAGGATAGCAGCCCAGAACGGGGGAGAAGAAGGAGCCGGTGCATTGATTATTGCATGGATTGTTTTCCTGTTTTTATGGAGCATACCGCTTATCATTTCCGAATATCTTATTGGGAAAAAACACCGTTCAGGAGTGGTAGGAGCTTTTTCAAAAGGCATGGGTAAAAAATGGGCATGGATGGGAAGCTTTGTAGCCATTGTAGCCACAGCTATTAGTTTTTTTTATGCCGTAATTGTGGGTTGGTCGCTATATTATTTTATTATTTTGCTTGTCAATCCTCTACCCGCTGATGCTTCATCTGCGATTGCCATATGGGACAATTTTCAGTCCGGATACCTTCCCTTTCTGACTCATTTAATTGCTGTAGCTCTGGGGATAATTGCCATCTCAAAAGGGATCAGGTCCATAGAAAAGGTCAATAAAATATTGATACCGGTGCTTATAGTTATCATTTTATTTGCTGTGTTCAGGGCCGTATCCCTTCCCGGTGCAGGTAAAGGCATTGCCTATCTTTTTCGTCCGGACTGGAGTCAACTAAAAGATCCACAAATATGGTTACAGGCATTAACACAAAACGCCTGGGATACCGGCGCAGGATGGGGTTTATTCATGACTTATGCTGCCTATATGAAAATTGAGCACGGTAGTGTAAAAAATGCTTTCATTACAGGTATTGGAAATAATACGATTTCAATCCTGATGGCCATTATGATTTTTGGAACGGTTTTTTCAGTAATGCAATCGGGGCTGGGTTACACGGATGCACAGGTATTGGAAGTTATGCAAAGATCAGGGCCTGCGAGCACCGGCCTTACTTTTATATGGATGCCCAGGTTATTTGCTATGATGACCCTGGGTAAACCACTGGCTGTTTTGTTTTTTCTCGGACTGAGTTTTGCTGGATTTTCATCCCTGATATCCATGTTTGAACTTTCAACCCGTGTGCTGGTCGACCGGGGGATAAACCGGAAAAAGGCACTCTGGATGGTGGTTGCGGTTGCCTATATATTTGGGGTACCCTCAGCAATAAAGCTGGATATTCTTACCAACCAGGATTTTGTATGGGGATTGGGATTAATAATATCAGGAGTATTTATTGCCATACATGCTGTAAAAATGGGGCTTGAAAATTTAAAATCTCCTGATATTCTTTCGTCCTCCGACTGGAAGCTAAGAAAGATATGGGATATCCTGTTAAAATATTTTATTCCGGTTGCAGGAACGGTTTTACTTTTGTGGTGGATGTATCTTTCAGCAACTGTTTTTGCCCCCGGTGAGTGGTATAATCCTTTTAATCCCTTTAGTGTTATGACCTGCCTGCTACAATGGGGAGGACTAATCGCAATTTTTATATTTTTCAATAAAAAGATCGCCGGTTAGAAAGGATATTCTTTAAGAGCAATTACAGGGCTTACCGGAAAATCAGTCCAGCAAGCTGAAAGGATCATTTGTTTCAGTCATCCAGGCCTTAAGGGCATTTTTCAACCGGTTTTTATGAATGCTATAATTCGTATTTCCGGCAAGATTTCTCATTTCCCCCGGATCATTTTTTAAATGAAATAATTGTTCATTGTTTCTCCCATAGGAATAAACCATATATTTATATTCATCATCCCGGATCATACGACCCATTTTATCCGGATCAGACGGATCAATGGCCAGTTCCGATACCAGGTATTGCCTTACCGTGGTATCCGGATTTTCTATGATGGTTTTCAGGCTTTTTCCCTGCAAACCCTCCGGGATTTCAATTCCGGCATAGTCCATCATGGTTGGAAGGATATCCAGTCCGCTGACAAGATGAGTATTGTTTTCAACAGCTTGAGCTTCATGATTAAACCTGCAAATAATAAATGGGACTTTGAGCGATTCCTCATAAAGGGAAAGTTTTGCAGCCCATTTATGTGAAGCTCCTCCTTCACCGTGATCGGAAGTAAAAATGATAATGGTATTTTCATCCAGCCCCCGTCTTTCCAGTGCAGCGATTATTTTCCCAATCTGAAAATCCGCCATTTCCGTAAAACGATAATACTGGAAAAGGTAATTTCTCCAGTCATCCTCTGTAAATTCATGAGTCAGACGGATTTCATTACCATAAGATTCACGGATCCGGGCATCTCTGATAAATTCAGGTTCTGTGTTGGAAATATTAAAATTATCGGGCAGGGGGGGAGCAGCAGCTGAATTTACCGGTGGCAGATAGGATTCCAGGTCACCCGGAACCGAACTAATATCTTGAGGATTAAGAAGGGAAACTGCCAGAAGGAAGGGTTCCTTATTTCTTCCTTTAATGAACTTTACCACTTCATCGGTAAGAGGACCATCATTCATGCTTCCCAAACCGCTGATCTGAATTCCTTCCAGAAAACTTAATAGTTTAAAGCCCCTTACTTCCCTGGACTCAGGTTGGGGATAGCTTTCAGGAAGATGCCATTTACCGGCCCACAGAGTGTTATAGCCAGCTTCAGAAAAGTACTCTCCCATCGTTTTTACAGTGCTGTCAATGGCCTGTTCATTATAGTTTACTCCCGTTTGATGGGGCATCATTCCTGTAATCATCGAACTTCTTGAAGGGCTGCATATGGGTGAAGTACAATAGGATTCTGTGAATTTTACACCAAATCGTGCCAGGGCATCCATATGGGGTGTCCGGATATAGGGATTTCCATATCCGCTCATGGCTTTCAGTGTTTGCTGATCGGTAAAAACAAAAAGGAAATTGGGTTTTTGTTTGTTCGCTTCTTCCGGGTCTTCAAAAAATACTGCTTCGAAATTGTGAGGCTTGTTCCAATTGTCATTTTTTCCTTTCCACATAAGTTGACTCTCCCGGGCTCCGGTGTCTGCATCATTAATAGCCACATCGAGGAAAAAGTTGTTTCTTGGCCAGAAATGATTTCTTCTTAATCCGGAAAAGGGAATGCTTACCTGCACCACATAACCACTATCCCGTAATTCGGTATACGCCATGGTTCCAGGGATAGATGTTTTATAACTTCCCGGAAACCATTCTATTGGAGCTATTTGTTTTTTACCCGGTTCGGGAAGGATAACGGCTTGAAAGACTCCTTTTTCATAGGAATTTTTTAATCTGAGCCGGGGAGGTCTGAAATCAAAATAGAGCTCTATCCCATCATTCATATAGGATTGTTCCTGACCGGTTTTTAAGGAATCATCAAAAACCTCAATGGTAAAGAGAAGACCTCCGGGAGTTTTGTTTAAATAAGCGATTGAAGAACAATCAAGCGGGCCTTCCCAGTGCTCTGCTCCCATTACAACCTGTTCCTGGCTGTTAATCGTGATTTTAATAGCGGATTGCTCATCAAAGTTCCTGAATCCGGAGCAGGATGAAAGAAATGCCAGTACTATAAACCAGATTGTATTTTTATACTGCATATTTAATTGTAATTAGTTTTTTTTTCGCAATTAAGGCTGGATTCTGAGCTTATAAAAGTCCGTATTTTCAGGTACAGCCTAACATCAATCTATATGGTATAAAGATAGTTCAATTCTTTTAGTTTTTAAGTGAATGAAATCGGTCGCAGCTATATTCCCGGAGATTTTCATAAAACCTGGTTTATTTAGGTAGATTGAAAATATAAATGGACTATTGTTTTTTCTTTTTACCTTTAAATCCAAACAACAATAAATGGGTATAAAAACAAAATACAGCTGGATTGAAACAGCAAAAAGGCTTCAGACCATTGCACAGGCAGGTCTCGAGTTTTGTCAGAATGATTTTGACCGGGACCGTTATCGGCAGGTTCAGGAAATTGCTTTTGATATCCTGGAACATCACAGTGATCATGAAAGGGAAGATATAATTGATTTTTTCAGAAATGATAAGGGCTATCCAACTCCAAAAGTGGATGTCAGGGCGGTAATATTTAAAAATGATAAAATATTACTGATCAGGGAAAAACTGGACGGGAAATGGTCACTTCCGGGTGGCTGGGCCGATCCGCATTTAAGTATCAGGGAAAATCTTGTCAAAGAATCCTGGGAGGAGGCAGGGGTAAAGGTTGTCCCTCAAAATTTACTTTTTGTTCATGATCGGGCAAAATGGAATTATCCTCCTATACCTCATGGGTGCTATAAGTTTTTTGTGGAATGTAAATTTATCAATGGGGAATTCCAGCAAAATACCGAAACTTCTGAATCGGGATTTTTTAGTTTCGACGAACTACCTGATCTTTCCACTCCGAGGAACACCAGGGAGCAAATTCAGCTTTGTTTTGAGAAGAGAGGGTCTGAATCTGAGGTTGAATTTGATTAAAGCGAGAGCACGTAAATCCTATTCTTTCAAAAAAGAGATATTTCGTTTTAAACCGGAGTACCCCGTTCTTTTTACAGCGCTTCCTTCAAAGAGTTTATTGAATTTTTCTTCTTCCAGATTTTCCCACTCCTGCATTGAGAGTTCCATTAATTCAGTGAGGGGATTCAATTCGGAATTAGTGTGCCTTTTTAATTTGCGGTTCCATGGACAAACATCCTGGCAAATGTCACATCCGAAAACCCGGTTATAAAAGGAATTCTTTAATTCTTCCGGAATTTCAGCTTTGTGTTCAATGGTAAGGTATGAAATGCACTTTTCTGCATTTACGGTCCGATTCGAATTGATTGCATGAGTCGGACATTCGTCAATGCAAAGTCTGCAACTTCCACAATGATCTTTTATTTCATGAGTTTCATAGTCGAGTTCCTGGTTGATAATAATTTCCCCGATAAAAAAGTAAGATCCCAGTTCTTTATTCAGAAGCAATGAATTCTTTCCTATCCATCCCAGACCTGCGTTCCGGGCAAAAGCATGTTCAAGGACCGGAGCTGAATCCACAAAATACCGACCTTCAGCGTCAGGTAAAACAAATTGGATAAATTTAAAAAGTTGTTTGAGCTTTTTTTTCATTACCTTATGATAATCCCTGCCATAGGCATACCGGGAAACGACCGGAGCAGAAGGGTCTTTTTGCATTTCCGGATTGTAATAATTCAGAATTACTGAAATTACAGACCGGGCATTCGGAACAAGATTTTTCGGGTTTTTTCTTTTTTCGCTATGCTTTTCAATCCATTTCATTCCGGAATGATAACCTGCATCTAACCATGAATCAAAGACTTTCCCGTCTTCTTCCTGATAAGAAGCTTCACTTACCCCACAATTATTAAATCCCAATTCCAGGGCCTTTTCTTTAATAAGACGGGTATTTTCCTGAAGATTTTTCAAAAAGTTTTATAGTAATCCCAATTCCAGTTTGGCTTCATCTGTTAGCATAGACTGATCCCATGGAGGATCAAAAGTTAAATTTACGCTGGCTTTTGTGACACCTTCCACGGTGGATACCTGATCGCGTACATCTTCAACAAGAGAATCGGCAACAGGACAATTCGGTGCAGTTAAGGTCATGGTAACTTCCACCGAATAATCATCTTTCACATCAATTTCATAGATTAATCCCAGCTCGTAAATATTTACCGGGATTTCAGGATCGTAAATATTTTTCAAAACCATTACGATATCTGATTCTATGTCCATTATATTTCTTGTACTCATAATTATCTTCCTTCCTGGTTTAACTGTAAACCTTCCACGCACACATCTGTATCGTATAAACAAACAAGCTTAATCTTCTGTTCAAGCCAAAAACGAAGGAAATTTACGGTTTTCAGCTTGTTTTATATTTCGAATGATAGGCCAGGGCGTACAGTTTCATTTTTTTTACCATAGCCAACAAACCATTCGAACGGGTTGGGGAAAGATTTTCCTTTAATCCTATTTTATCGATGAAATACAGATCTGTATTCATTATTTCAGCAGCATTCTGATGATTCAAAACTTTAATCAAAAGGGCAACAATACCCTTTACAATAATGGCATCACTGTCGGCAGTATAGGTCATTTTACCCTGATCAAATTCAGCATTCAGCCATACTTTTGATTGACATCCGTTAATAATGTATTCATCGGTTTTAAATTTCCCATCAATTTCTGGTAGTTCGTGCCCGAGTTCAATTAAATAATTATAGCGGTCCATCCAGTCATCGAACATGGAAAATTCTTCTATGATTTGATCCTGTATCTCGTTAATTGTCATAAATAAATCTTTGTACAAAGATAAAAAAGCTTATCATTTCAACATCATGGCGGCGGTTTCAATCCCCTCTGCCAGCTTATCAATTTCCTCCTTGGTATTATAAAAAACCAGGGATGCCCTGATAGTTCCTGAAATTTCAAAATGATCCATAACCGGCTGGGCACAATGGCTTCCGGTTCTGATGGCTATTCCCATTTTATCTAAAATCATTCCCATATCATAGGGGTGAATCTTTCCAACCAGAAAGGATTGTACACAGATTTTGTTTTTAGCATTCCCGTATATCCTCAATCCATCGATCTCCTGCAGTTTGCGGTTAGAATATTCCAATAATTGATGTTCATAACCGGCGATCGCCTCAAGCCCTGTTTTTTGCAGGTATTCGATTGATTTGGCAAGTCCGATTGCACCTGTATAGTTTGCAGTCCCGGCTTCAAATTTAAATGGAAGCACATTATAGGTGGTCTTTTCAAAGCTCACACAATCGACCATATCTCCGCCACCCTGGTAGGGGGGCAATTCTTCCAGGTATTTTTCTTTCCCGTATAAAACTCCGATTCCTGTTGGACCAAATATTTTATGACCTGAAAAGGCATAAAAGTCTGCATCCAGCTCACGGACATCCAGCTTTCCGTGTTGAACTGCCTGGGCGCCATCCAGTAAAACCGGGATATCATGGCTGTGGGCGATCCGGATGATTTCCTTTACCGGGTTAATGGTCCCCAGTGTATTGGAAACATGACTTACAGCTACCAGTTTGGTTTTTTCGGTAATCAGAAGCTTAAATTCATTCAGCATCAATTCACCGGCTTCATTAAAAGGGATGATTTTTAAATGAGCTTTTTTTCTTTCACAAAGCATTTGCCAGGGAACAATATTCGAATGATGTTCCATTTCAGAAATGATGATTTCATCTCCTTCCTGTATATATTTTTCACCAAAAGCAAAAGCAATCAGATTAATGGATCCGGTTGTACCAGAGGTAAATACGATTTCATTTTTGCTTTGAGCATTAATAAAACGCCTGACTTCCTCCCGCGCATTCTCATATTCATCGGTCATAGCTCCGCTCAGGTAGTGGACTCCCCTGTGGATACTGCTGTTGGTTAAGGAATTAATCTCATTGATTTTATCAATTACCACCCGGGGCTTTTGAGTAGTTGCCCCATTGTCCATGTAAATCAGGGGTTTATTATAAACCTTTTGATCAAGAATTGGAAAATCTTTCCGGATTTTATGAACGTCAAATGATGCCATTACCGACAATTCATTTTACAATTATTGCACCTGGAAAGTTCCCCCCGTAATCGTTTATCAACTAAATCCGTAATTCTTTCCCTCAAAGCTGGAAGCTTTATCTGGGAAAGTACTTCATGAGCAAAAGCATACATTAACAGGTGCATACTTTCTTTCTCAGGAATACCTCTTGAACGAAGATAGAATTTAGCTTCTTCATCGAGTTGACCAACCGTGGCGCCATGTGAACACTTAACATCATCTGCATAGATTTCCAGCTGGGGTTTGGAATTCATTTTAGCGGTATCGGTTAAGAGAATGTTGTTATTCTTCTGGTAGGCAAGTGTTTTCTGAGCATCCGGCCATACATGTATTCTGCCTGTAAAAGCTCCTTTTGCATTTTCATCCAGGATACCTTTATAGAGCTGATTGGACAGACAATGGGGTTTTTTATGATTGATATAAATGAAATTATCCACTTTTTGATCCTGGTCGGCAAGGAACAGGCCTATGGCATTGTTTTCACAATTTTCATCATTCATATGAACATAGAGATTATTCCGGATTACCCCTCCATGCAGACTTATTGTATTCGAGCTTAGTTTACTGTCTCTCTCCTGGTGAGCATAGGTATTGGTAATTTGCACAGAACCGTTATGTTCATTCTGAACCCGGGTAATATCAAAATTTGAATTTTTTCCGCTGAATATTTCAGTAACCGAGTTAGTCAGGAATTCATTTGTACTTAAAGTGTGATCACAAATGAGAACCTCCCCCTGAGCTCCTTCTTCCACAACGAATAAGTTTCGATGCTGAACCATTTGATCTTCATTGGAAAGCAAAAGATGAATGATCTGAATGGATTTTTCGAGTTTTACATTCCTGGGAATATAAACAAAAACACCATCCTGGGCGAAAGCCGTATTTAATGCTGTGATGGAATCATTTTTATAATCGCCGTATTGGTACAGATGTTTTTTCACAATATCCGGATGATCAATCATTGCCTGTTTCAGGCTCCCCATTATGGCACCGTTCGGCAGATAAGTGAGTTTTTCTCCCTGATCATAGTAAAAACCGTTTACCACCAGTAAAGCCCGTGTATCCAGTTCGGGAATATCGCAGCTGAAAATATCTTCAATTTCAAACTCAATATTCTTAGGCTCAAATACATGGTTGTGCTCTTTAAAAAGCAATTCTCCAATATTGGTATATTTATAGGCTTCTGTTTTTCGGCCCGGTAATTTTAAGTGAGCAACAGCTTCTATGGCCTGATCCCGTATGGTGTTAGTATATTCATCACCCTTGGTGTGCAAAAGTTTCCTGTTTGCCTCGAAAAGGCTAACAAAGCTTTGAGTTACATCTGCAAGTTTTAAATCAATTGTCATATTCGACCTCCTATTCCGCTGTTAATTCCGCACCAATCCATTCATAACCCTTTTCTTCAAGCTCAAGAGCAAGGCTTTTATCTCCTGATTTTACAATTCTTCCTTTATAGAGAACATGAACAAAATCAGGAATTATATAATCCAGCAGGCGCTGATAGTGAGTAATGACAATGGAGGCAGTTTCAGGACTTCTTAATTGGTTAACGCCTTTTGCTACTATCCTCAGGGCGTCGATATCAAGCCCGGAATCTGTTTCATCCAGAATGGCCAGTTTCGGTTCAAGCAATGCCATTTGAAAAATCTCATTTTTTTTCTTTTCTCCACCTGAAAAACCTTCGTTCACCGACCGGTTTGTCAGGTTTGAATCTATTCCCACGATGCTTTTCTTTGCATGCATTAATTTTAAGAATTCTCCTGCCGATAAGGGTTCAAGGTTTTTATATTTCCTTTGTTCGTTTATGGCACTTCTCATGAAATTAACCATACTTACACCCGGGATTTCCACAGGGTACTGGAATCCAAGGAAAATTCCCTCAAGAGCGCGCACCTCCGGAGCCATTTCCAGTAAATCCTTACCCATATACTCCACACTTCCTCCAGTGATGTTTGCATACTCCCTTCCTGCCAGGGCTGATGCAAGGGTACTTTTCCCGGAACCGTTGGGCCCCATTATTGCGTGGACTTCCCCTGGTTTAACGTTTAGGCTAATACCTTTGAGAATTTGCCTGCCATCAATGTTTACCTGTAAATTATCTATTTTTAACATTATAATATTGTATTTTCATTTATTAACCTACACTACCTTCAAGTGAAATGGCCAGTAGTTTCTGTGCTTCAACAGCAAACTCCATGGGGAGCTTATTCAGAACCTCCTTTGCATAACCATTAACAATCATTCCAATAGCAATTTCTGTATCAATCCCTCTTTGATTAAAGTAGAATATCTGATCTTCACCAATTTTAGATGTGGTAGCCTCATGTTCCACCACCGATGATTTATTATCAGTTTCTATGTATGGGAAGGTGTGAGCACCACATTTATCTCCCAGTAATAATGAATCACATTGTGAAAAATTCCTGGCTTTTTCTGCACCTTTTAATATTTTAACCAACCCCCGATAGGAATTCTGACTCAGTCCGGCGCTGATTCCTTTTGAAACGATCAGGCTCCTGGTGTTTTTCCCGATATGAGTCATTTTGGATCCGGTATCTGCCTGCTGGTGGTTGTTGGTAACAGCAACAGAATAAAATTCCCCGGATGAATTATCCCCTCTTAATATACAACTTGGATATTTCCAGGTAACGGCTGATCCGGTTTCCACCTGGGTCCATGATATTTTTGAATTATCGCCCTTACACATCCCTCTTTTGGTTACGAAATTATAAATTCCGCCTTTCCCGTTCTTATCTCCCGGATACCAGTTTTGAACCGTTGAATATTTCAGATCGGCATTTTCCATAGCTACCAGTTCAACAACAGCAGCATGCAACTGATTTTCATCTCTTTGAGGTGCCGTGCAGCCTTCCAGGTAACTTACATAGCTGTTATCATCCGCTATCAGTAAAGTCCTTTCAAACTGTCCTGTATTTGCCGCATTTATCCTGAAATAGGTCGAAAGTTCCATAGGGCACCTGACCCCTTTGGGGATATAACAAAAAGAACCATCGCTAAAAACAGCGGAGTTCAGAGCTGCAAAATAATTGTCCGTGGCAGGCACAACTGAGCCTAAATATTTTTTTACCAGGTCGGGGTGATTTTGCACAGCTTCACTGAAAGAACAGAAAATTATTCCTAATTCAGCCAGGGTTTCACTAAAGGTTGTTTTAACTGAAACACTGTCCATTACAGCATCCACCGCTACACCGGCAAGTGCTTTTTGCTCTTCAAGTGGTATTCCGAGCTTGTTAAAGGTATCGATCAGTTCAGGATCTACTTCGTCCATGCTTTCATATTTTGCACCCTGTTTGGGAGCAGCATAATATATAATATCCTGATAATCAATCACAGGAATATTCAGATGGGCCCATTCCGGCATTTTCATTTTTAACCAGTATCTATAGGCTTTCAATCTGAATTCCAGTAACCATTCCGGTTCATTTTTCTTGGATGAAATTAGCCTGATAACGTCTTCATTCAAGCCTTTTCCAATAGATTCCGTCTCAATATCTGTATAAAAACCGTATTTATAGTCACTATTCGTTACCTCACTTAAAATCTTATCTTGCTCATTCATATGCTTATAGGTTCTTAAAACCTCATTTATTTAGATTAAATACAAATAGAGAGCAAAGATATAAAATTATTTACAGCTATGAATGAGAAAACTCATGTTTATAGCTTGCCTTTGCTTCCTGTAGTTTAAACAAATATCGGGGATTCAAGTTCAGGAAGATTTGTTATAAAAGCTTTAAATAAAAAATGAACAAGCCCTGACCGCCAAACTATTCCGGTTTTAATTCCGAGATAAAATCTGTACTTATCCAGTAAATGTCGCTTAGGCCATTTTGAGGTTTAGAATAGTGAGAGTAAATTTCTTCTGCCGAAAGGCTATTATCGTCTCCATTTTTTTCAGGAGAAAAGGTGGATGCAAAGAAAAGATATTTTCCATCCCTGCTTATATAAGGTGAAATGGCTGCCGATCCGGGTAAATTGACTTTTTCCTGAAGGTTTATGGCTTCACTCCAGTTTCCATCACCCAGGTTGAAAAATACATAATACAGGGGGGTTCTTCCTGAATTTGTTTCTCTTCCGCTTGCACATCCTATCAGGTAGGATTCATCAGGAGAAATGCAGGCATTAAAAATCTGCCCTTTTCCATTTACATTTTCCGGCAGGAGAATGGGATCAGCAAAACCTTCCCCGGTCCATCTGGCCATCTTCACGTAGCTTTCAGGTGAATCTTTAGCATTCCAGGTAAAATAGAGGTTTCCATTGTTTGAAAAGGATGGGAAAAACTCTCCTCCCCCCGAATTAATAGGATCTCCAAGATCTTTGATTTCGCTCCATGAACCATCTTCTTTGCGTTCGACGTACCAGATATTTTGGTTTGCCCATCCCGGAAGGCTGTCTTCTGCTATCCGCGGAATGGTACTCAGGAAATAAAGTCTTTGTTCATCGGGACTAAAAGCAGGTTCAAGAAAAAAGAAACGGGAGTCCCTGGAAAAAGAGGCTAGTTCAGGACGGGTCCATTGATTTCCGGATTTTTTCATACTCATTATACAGGTGTGTTTTCCTGTTAAAACACCGAAAAAAATTTCATCCCTGTCTTTATTTATAGCTATATCTCTTTCATATAATCCTTGTGAAACTGTTCCCGGGGCAAAAAGGAGAGCAGAATCTTCTGGTGGATTTTCGAATGGATCCGAAATGAATTGGGCGGAAAAGTCGGGTGGATTGCTTTGACAGGAATACATGAGGATCAGGCTGCATAGGATAAAAAGGCTATTTTTCATGGTCTTCAGAGTTTCTGGTAAATGTAATGAAAAAATGGATTTTGCCGGATTCCTATAAAGGAATTGAAAAAAAGTCTGAATAAAAAAACCGCAATGGCGTCAAACAGACATACATTGCGGTTTATAAAGCTCTTTTGCAGGCTTCTACAAACTTTTCATATGGTGATAAAATCAGTTACAGTCAATATCCTCGAGCAATTCATTCCAGCATCTCCAATCATTATCTCCAAATTTTAAAGGATCTGATATCCTTCCGGCTTTCGTTTCCAGGTTCCATTCAATGTTCACCAAATTGGCAGCTGTTGAAATGGTATACATAGCGTCAAAATCAGTATCATTCGTAATTTCATACTTTATAAAACTGCCATTCTCCGGATCACCACTCTTAATATTGGTATAGCTGATGTCTGAAGTTTCTTCTTCCCAGTTTTTATTCCATTCAATTTCAAGCAGTTCATTGGGTACTGCAGGACTTTCAAATAATGTCCAGATCGCATGGGTTCTGTCATACCTGATGGTGCCTTCAAACCATTTAAATTCAGTAAATGCCCCAATTCCATCCTTGCTGATATACATTTCAGCTTTGAATTCATCATTACTTATCCTGCTGGTCATCAACATTGCGGTATAGGTAGCTGCACCTGAATTAACAGAATATTCCCATTTCCAGGTATTATCTCCCATATACTCCGGTTGATTATCGAAAGCGGCAATATAAGAAGCAGTAGGCACGGCCATGGTTACCGTAACAACTATATTCCAAACAGTTACATTTGCCAGTCCATGAACAAAATTCTGATAAGTTGCACCCGGCATTTCGATAAGTGATTTTTTCTCACCCGGGTTTTCAGTGAAGTCGGAGAAATCCATTACCAGGGCATCTACGGGTGGTAAGGCCGGGATTTCCGGAGTTTCATCTTTTTCACAGGAAGAAATAATTAATGCAGAAAGCATTAGTATGATAATAAAAAAGGAATTTAATTTTTGCATGATTTAGTTTTTTATGTTACAGTTTTCTTTAACGGTAAAATGGGATCATGGTTACAAATGAGTCATAAAATATTAATCCGCTTACTTTGAAACCGCATAATAAAACAGATTTTTGACACAGCCTCTTTTTTATTTACCTTCGCAAAAAATTTGATTATGAGCAAAAAGGAGCAGGTAACCCAATTATCAGACCTGGGTGAATTTGGACTGATTGAACGTTTGACCAAAAATATTAAGTTAAAGAATTCATCCAGTATCAAAGGTATAGGCGATGATGCAGCCGTAATAGCAGGAGGGGAATTATATAAAGTAGTGACAACCGACATGCTGACAGAGGGAATTCATTTTGACCTGATGTACACACCTCTCAAACACCTGGGTTATAAAGCGGTTATCGTAAACCTTTCAGATATTTATGCCATGAATGCAACTCCGGCACAGATTACAGTTTCGATTTCTGTTTCATCCAAATTCTCGGTGGAGGCCCTTGAAGAGTTGTATGAAGGTATTAAACTGGCTTGTGAAAATTATGGAGTTGACCTGATTGGAGGAGATACGGTATCTTCCATGACCGGACTTACTATCAGTGTTACAGCTATCGGAGAGGTTAAAAAGGAAGATATTACCTATCGGTCAGGGGCACAGGAAAATGACCTCATTTGTGTCAGTGGTGACCTGGGAGGCTCTTTTCTTGGACTACAGGTGTTGGAAAGAGAAATGGATATTTATGAAAAGGACAATTCTATTCAGCCCGATCTTGAGGGTTATGATTATATCCTTGAAAGGCAGCTAAAACCTGAAGCAAGAAAAGATATTATTGAAAGCTTAAGGGAGGCCGGAATAAAAATTAATTCCATGATTGATATATCGGATGGATTATCCTCCGAATTGACTCACATATGTAAAGAGTCAAAATGTGGTTGCCAGGTATATCCTGAGAAAATTCCTATTCACCCGGAAACCGAAGAGAAAGCAAAAGAATTTGAAATGGAAGGTCTGGTCAGTGCTCTTCATGGTGGAGAAGATTATGAATTGTTGTTTACGGTTCCCTTAACGGAATATGAAAAGATCGAAAAAATGAAAGGGATTTCCATCATTGGGAATATCACAAAGGGGAATAAGGCAATACTCGTCACCGGAGAAGGCGAGGGAATTGAACTGGTTGCCGAAGGATGGGACGGTCTTGCGTAAATTGATTTTTTTATTTTGATTCCAGGTAACCCCTGATAATTCCTCTTTTTGAATTTCTGATAAAAAGAACTACTTCATCCCTTTCTTCAGATGCCTGAAGATTTGCTTCTATGAAATCTACCGCGTCGGAAATATTCAGATTTCTTTGATAGATAATTCTATAAATTTCCTGAATCTCATAGATGGCTTCATTGGAAAAATTTCTCCTTCTTAATCCGACAGAATTAATTCCCGTATAAGCTACAGGTTCTCTCCCTGCAAGAATATAGGGAGGAATATCTTTGGTAACCTTGCTTCCGCCCTGTATCATAACATGGGTCCCAATCCGGACAAATTGATGCACGAGGGTTCCGGGTGAAACGATGGCAAAATCATCCACCTCCACCTCACCGGCAACTCCTGCATAACTTCCTAAAATACAGTTATTTCCAATAATACTATCATGAGCAACATGGGTATAGGACATCAGCAGGCAATTGTTTTTAATGACCGTTTTGCCTTTGGCATTGGTTCCTCGGTTAATGGTTGCAAACTCATGAATTTTTGTATTATCCCCGATTTCAACCGTGGAATACTCGCCCTGAAATTTTAAGTCCTGCGGCTCCCCTGATATTACAGCTCCGGGATAGATTTTACAATTTTTCCCAATCCGGGCCCCGTTCATAATTACCGCATTCGGACCGATCCAGGTACCGTCTCCAATGATTACATCTTTTTCAATTGTTACGAATGAATCAATTTTAACATCCTTACCAATTTGGGCTTCAGGATGAACATCGGATAATTTGTTTTTCATGAATTATTATTCTTTTACTTTTGTTATTTGAGCCATCAATTCTCCTTCAATAGCCAGTTGATCTCCAATAAATCCCTGGCCGAACATTAAGGCGATTCCTCTTCTCATTGGTTCCAGCAGGGTCATTCTCATTACCAGTGTGTCACCCGGAACAACCATACGTTTAAACCTGACTTTGTCAACTTTCAGGAAGAATGTAAGGTAATTTTCAGGATCAGGAACCGAATTTAATACCAGCAGACCACCAACCTGGGCCAGGGCCTCAATTTGCAAAACACCCGGCATTACAGGTTTTCCCGGGAAGTGGCCCTGGAAAAAGGGCTCATTCATGGTAACGTTTTTAATACCGGTAATCATTTTCTCATCGCGAGAAATAATTTTATCCACCAGGAGGAAAGGATATCTGTGAGGAAGGGTGTTTTCTATTCCGGTAATATCCACAACCGGTTCATCATTAGGGTCATAATGCGGAACGTCCTTTTTGGCCTTTTGTTTTTTAGCCATCTGACGCAGAATTCTTGCAAATTCAGTATTGGCATGGTGACCCGGTCTTTGTGCAATAATTTTTCCTTTAAAAGGCATACCGATAAGGGAAAGGTCACCAATCATATCGAGTAATTTATGTCTTGCAGGTTCGTTGGCAAAATGCAGATCGATATTATTCAGTACGCCTTCCGGCTGGACTTTAATTTTAGGTTTATTAAACAATTCGGCCAGGCGGTCCAGTTCTTCCTGGTTAACTTTTCTGTCCATTATTACAATGGCATTATCCAGGTCCCCACCTTTTATGAGGTTATTGGCTGCAAGGAATTCCAGTTCATGTAAAAAGACAAAGGTTCTGCAGGGTGCGATTTCATGTTTAAAATTGCTGATATCGTCCAGGGTTGCATATTGATTACCCAGTACTTTACTATTATAGTCAATCAGGACATTCATACTGAGCTCCTCATCAGGATAAGCAATTATATGTATGCCCTTTTCTTCGTCATAATACTCAACCTTTTCATTTGGAGTAAAATATTCTTTATCGGCTTCCTGTTCTTCGATTCCCGCTTCAATAATTGCATTTACATAGGCTATGGAACTCCCATCTATAATAGGAGCCTCAGGGCCGGTAATTTCTATCAGCACGTTATCAAGTTCCATTCCAACACAGGCAGCCAGACAATGCTCAATTGTGGCAACACTCACTCCGTTTTGTTCCAGGGTTGTTCCACGTGAAGTATCGGTAACATTCTCAGCTAAGGCTTTTATTAAAGGTTTTTCAGGAAGGTCCGTTCTTTGAAAAACAAATCCGTGATCTTCGGGAGCCGGATTTAGAGTAATTTCTACATCTATTCCGGAATGAAGTCCTTTTCCGGTTAAATGAACTGCTTTTTTGAGGGTTTTTTGTTTTTCTGCCATAATAAATTTAATATCTATTTTCCGGGTCCATAACGGTAAACGAGAAAATTTTTACGAATCAGCAATAATGAACCCGGTTTATTCCCTTTTTTCTTTTTTTAAAAATCGTCGCAATATACAAAAAATCATTTATGGAGAATTAAAATATATTCAAGATTCGAAAATACAAACCACTGAATCTGCAACTTAGGCCAGATGTGTATTCATTAATTCGAATTATATTTTTCTTTTAATTCTTTAATATCTCTTTCGATTTGATTTATCTGGTTTTTTAAATCGGGTAATTTCATGAATAGCACCTGTGATTTCCAAAAGTCCTTATAAGGCATACCCGGTGAGCCCTGAAGTATTTCTCCTTCTTTTGCATTTTTCATAATTCCGGCCTGGCCACCAATTTTCACATTATCACCAATGGAAATATGCCCAACTATTCCTACCTGGGCTGCGAACATATTATTCTTACCGATTTTAGTGGAACCTGCTACCCCTGTCTGGGCTGCCATAACAGTGTTTTCTCCCACCTCCACATTGTGGGCTATCTGGATTAAATTATCCAGCTTGACTCCCTTATGTATAATGGTGGCACCCATCGTTGCCCGGTCAACGCAAACATTTGCTCCCAATTCTACATTGTCCTGGATAATCACAATTCCAATCTGGTGAATCTTTTTATAATCATTTTCAGAAGATGGGGCAAAACCAAATCCGTCGGCACCAATAATCGTCCCTGAATGAATTACACAGTTTTTCCCGATTTTACATCCTTCGTAAATTTTTACTCCCGGATAAATTATGCTTCCTTCCCCAATTTCGACACCGTCTCCCACATACACCTGGGGATAAATTTTCACATTATCGGATATTTTCACACCTTGTTCGATAACCGTGAATTCGCCTATATACAGGTTTTCTCCAAGTTGTGCAGTACCGTCAATAAATGCCAGATCCTTTATTCCGGTTTTTTGAGGTTTGGATTGTACATATAAATCGAGTAAGGATGCGAAAGCCTGATAGGCATCATCAACTTTTATCAATGTCGCAGATATTTCTTTTGCAGGTTTGAAATCTTTATTAACCAGGATAATGCTTGCTTTGGAATCATAAAGATATTTTTCGTATTTGGCATTGGCAAAGAAAGCAAGGGTTCCGGGTTCGGCATCTTCAATTTTTGCCACATTGTTCACTGAAATTTCCGGATTTCCAATAATTTCACCCTTAAGAAAGTCTGCTATTGTTTTGGCTGTGAAGTTCATATATTTTTAATGTTTACAAGGATATTATTTAAGCCTTTTGTTTACCGAAGAAAAATATTCCGCAAAACTAGTTAATATTTCCAGCTTTTTTAATTTCTTTTGGATAGCATAAGAAATATTTTTTTACATTTTTTGATAATGCATTAATATCAAAAATATCAGATGCCTTGGTAATTTCTTTTAAGCTACCGTCTTTTTGAAGAAGTTTAATTTTTTCATCATTGGAATTATAAGCCATATTCGTAATTTCTCCCATTGGTGTAAAATATTCCAGATCTTCATTCCGGATATTATAGTGCTTCAGTATGATTTCATGAATATTCCTGATTTTGGATTTACTGAAAGCCCTGGATTGTAGCTCAATGCTATATAATCTTCTGTTTATTAAACTTTCACTTAGCTTGGAAAGTACAGGGTCCTGGTTGTTTATCCAGGATTTAGCTGCAGAAATAATATCTACGTCATCTAATTTACTGAACATATCAAGGAATTCAAAGGAATCCTGGCCGCTCAGATCATTTATTGTGACATTTCTTTGAAGAAAAAACAAAAGGGGTTCACTTGCAGTCAGATCTTTTCCGAGCAACACCTGCTCCCTGGCCCTTTTTAAAATATTAATCAGCAGGTTTTCTGTCGACAATACTGTCTTATGCAAATATACCTGCCAATACATTAACCTTCTGGCAACTAAAAATTTTTCGATAGAATAGATACCTTTTTTATCAACCACCAGTTCATCATTTTTCACGTTCAGCATTTTAATAATCCTGTCTGAGCCTACCACTCCTTCTGTTACTCCTGTAAAATAGCTGTCTCGTTTGAGATAATCCAGGCGATCCATGTCCAGCTGACCGGCAACTAATTGATGAAGGAAGCCTTTGGGATATTCATTTTTAAAAATTTTTATGGCGGTTTCAAGTTCTCCGTTAAAGGTATTGTTCAGATAGTTCATGAAAAATAAAGAAAGCTCTTCATGACTGATATTCTCAAAAATACTGTTTTCAAGAGAGTGGCTGAAGGGGCCATGACCAATATCATGTAATAAAATGGCAGATATTGCTGCTTCAGCTTCATGATCGGTTATTTCTGTTCCTTTTGACCTTATCACCTGGATAGCTTGCCACATGAGGTGACCCGCTCCAAGAGCATGCTGAAAACGGGTATGATTTGCCCCTGGATAAACATAATTTGTTAATCCGAGTTGTAATATTCTTCTTAGTCTCTGAAAATATTTGTGTTCAATGAGCTTGTAATGGATTTCAAAAGGAAATGAGATAAATCCATATACCGGATCATTAATTATTTTTTTTGTGATGGGATTTACTTCCAATTATATTGCCTTAGATTTTAATCAAAAGTAAATTCTAAAAATGAGAACACAAAAAATAAGTCAGAATTTGGCTGTGGAAGTAATCTGCAGACCAGGTTATTTTTTATTTCCGGGCTGGCAAAGGCAGTGATAGCAGCATCCACCATTAAAATAAGCTAATCGCTACCCCCATTTAAATAATTTCTGCAAACCATCCCTGGTTTCCTTATATACATTTTGTTATTTCAATCATTATTTGTACTTTTGCGGCCGTAAGAAGATTGAATTGGCAGGGGACACAAGTCCCCTGTTTTATTGGGATCAAAAATGTTAGACAGCAAAGAGCTAAAAGATTTTTTAACAACAGAATTCAGGGAGAGTGAATTTTTCCTTGTTGATGTGGTTGTCAAACCCGGGAACCTTATAAAGGTTTATGTGGATAAACCCGAAGGAATAACGATTCAGGAATGTTATGAGGTAAGCAGGTTAATAACAGGAAAGTTTGACAGGGATACTGAAGATTATTCCCTGGATGTTTCTTCTCCCGGACTGGATATGCCGCTGCTTGTAAAGGAGCAATATGAAAAAAACCTGGGGCGGGAGATCAGCATTGAAATGCTGGAGGG
>CBDUPM010000002.1:0-27205 GCA_965369105.1 uncultured Bacteroidales bacterium
TCTGGCTCAGACATTTGAAGAGCAATCCAAAGCCTTTCAGCAAAGCTATATCCAGGAAGCAGCCGGAAACTATGAAAAAGCGATCAATCATTTGAAAGGAATCTATAATGAAGATTCCTACGAAGTAAACATCAGGTTAGGTTACCTGAGCTACCTGGCGGGCCGGTTTACTGAATCAATTGCCTATTATAATAAAGCCATTGATTTAAGACCCTATGGAATTGAAGCCCGTTTAGGATTTGCGTATCCCGCATCTGCTATTGGTAATTATACCCAGGTTTTAAGTCAGTATGAAAAAATTCTTGAAATTTGTCCTAACTATTCCATCGTTTTGCACCGAATAGGACTAATTTATTATGGAAGAGAAGATTTCATCAGGGCAGAAAAGTCATTTGAAAAGGTGGTAAATCTTTTTCCTTTTGATTATGAGGGACTCACCATGCTGGCATGGACAAAACTTAAACTTGGTAAAACCAGGGAGGCGAAAACCCTTTTTCAAAAAGCCGTCCTTAACACCCCAAATGGAAATACCGCCATGGAGGGACTGGAATTGTTAAGCACAAATTGAAAATCATAAATGGAAATGAAAATTTTCAATTAATTATTTCTAACTTGTTTTTGCCTAAGGAATTTTTACAATGTTTGATAGAATCATTCTTTTCTCCATAAAAAATAAACCGATCATCGGGTTTTTAGTATTATTTCTCATCGGATTCGGAATTTATTCTGTTACGGAAATCCCTATCGATGCCGTACCCGATATAACGAATAACCAGGTTCAGGTTGTAACTGTCAGTCCTTCTTTATCTCCACAGGAGGTTGAAAAATTTATCACCTACCCCCTCGAAGTAACCATGGCAAATATTACAGATGTAACCGAAATACGTTCTGTAAGCCGTTATGGCCTGTCGGTGGTTTCTATCGTGTTTAGAGAGAAAGTTCCAATCCTGGATGCCAGGCAGCTGGTAAGCGAACAAATACAAATGGCTAAGGCGGAAATTCCGGATCAGCTGGGAAGTCCTGAAATGCTTCCTATCACCACAGGACTTGGTGAAGTTTTCCAGTATACATTGGATGTGGAAGAAGAGTATAAAAACAGGTACGGGCCTACCGAGCTTCGTACCATTCACGACTGGATAGTCAAACGGCAACTGTCAGGAATCCCGGGAATTGTCGAAATTAGCAGTTTCGGGGGCAATCTCAAACAATACGAAATAGCTGTCGACCCTCTTATCCTGAAAAATCTGAATATCACCATATCAGATGTTTTTTCCGCTATTGAACAAAACAATGAAAATACCGGTGGAAGTTATATTGAAAAAGGGCGAAATACTTTTTATATCCGGGCAGAGGGTTTAATAGAAAGCCTTGAGGACATTGAAAATATCGTAGTTAAAAATGTTGGAAATAACCCGGTTCAAATTAAAAATATAGCTACGGTTAAGTTTGGAAAAGCTCCCCGCTTTGGAGCCATGACTAAAGATGGAAAGGGGGAAGCGGTGGGCGGTATAACTCTTATGCTTAAGGGTGCGAATTCATCAGCTGTTATCAGGGAAGTGAAGACCCGCGTGGAAGAGGTGCAAAAAAGCCTGCCTGAAGGAATTAAAATTGTGCCTTATCTTGATCGTGCTGCACTGGTGAAAAGAACCATTGGTACGGTTACCGAAAACCTGGTACTGGGTGGACTTATTGTAATTTTCATTCTTGTCCTTCTTCTGGGCCATTTAAGGTCCGGATTAATCGTTGCTTCAGTAATTCCTCTTTCCCTCTTGTTTGCCTTTATAATGATGAGAATTTTTGGAGTATCAGCGAATTTAATGTCTCTAGGAGCTATCGACTTTGGAATTGTGATAGACGGGGCTGTGATAATTGTGGAGAATATTGTTCATCGGATTTATACCCGTTTTAATGGTCAGACCCTGACCCAGAAAGAACTGGACAAAGAAGTTGGAAAGGCATCCACATCTATTTACCGCTCAGCTGCTTTTGGAGTGATCATTATATTGATCGTTTTTATCCCGATAATGACCCTGACCGGTATTGAAGGAAAAACCTTTAAGCCCATGGCCCAGACATTTAGTTTTGCTATCCTGGGCGCTTTTCTTCTTTCCCTGACATATGTTCCAATGATGTCGGCCCTGATCCTTAAGAAAAAAATTGAGCATAAAAGGAATTTTTCTGATAAAATAATAGATTTCTTAAAAGCTACTTATCAGCCCGTTTTAAAGCTCGCTCTCGATTTTAAATATAGCATCATTATCATAACACTCATTGTTTTTGGCGTTACTTTATGGGCCTTTTCGCGTATGGGGGGCGAATTTCTTCCTGTTTTGGAAGAGGGTGACCTGGCAATGCAAATGACCATCCCTCCCGGAAGTTCATTATCTCAAAGTATTGAATCCAGCACAAATGCTGAAAAAATTCTTCTTGAAAATTTCCCGGAAGTAATTTCAGTAGTGTCCAAAATTGGAACGGCTGAAGTCCCCACTGATCCTATGGCAATTGAGGATGCTGACATAATGATCATCCTGAAACCTAAAAAGGAATGGTCAACCACAAAGGACAGAGATGAGCTTATTGAGTTGATGAAAACAAAATTATCCGCTATATCTGAGGCATCCTTTGAGTTTACCCAGCCAATTCAATTAAGATTTAACGAATTAATGACCGGGGTAAAAACAGATGTCGCTGTGAAAATTTACGGGGAGAACCTGGATGAGTTATTTGCCCGGGCGAATGAAGCTGCTGATTTAATAGCTGATGTGGAGGGCGCCTCTGATATAAAGGTGGAACAAATAACCGGTTTACCCCAATACGTAATAAAATATGACCGGGGTAAAATTGCCCGTTATGGTATTAATATCACCGATCTGAACGACCTGGTAAGAACATCCTTCGCGGGTAAAAAAGCGGGTGTTGTGTTTGAGGGTGAGAGGAAATTTGACCTGGTTGTCAGGCTTGATTCATCCTACAGGAATAAAATTATACCCGAAAACCTGTTTGTCAAAACGGCCAAAGGAATACAGATACCCTTAAGTGAAGTGGCTGAGGTGAATTATATTACCGGTCCGGCACAAATTTCAAGAGATGATACCAAAAGAAGGGTGACCATTGGCATAAATGTCAGAAACCGGGATGTTCAAAGCGTCGTGACAGATATCAACGCCTTGCTTTCTGCTGAATTAAACCTGAAACCCGGATATTATCTTACTTACGGCGGGCAGTTCGAAAATCTTGAAAATGCCCGCAAAAGGCTCAGGCTTGCCGTTCCTCTTGCCTTGATTATGATCCTTATCCTGCTGTTTTTCGCCTTCAATTCCGTTAAATATGCACTCTTAATTTTTACGGCCGTCCCACTATCGGCAGTTGGAGGTGTTATTGCCTTAATTATTCGGGGTATGCCCTTTAGTATTTCTGCAGGTGTCGGATTTATCGCGCTTTTTGGAATTGCTGTTTTGAATGGAATTGTCCTGATTTCATACCTGAACGAATTAAAAGCAAATGGGAAGGATAACCTGAGAGAAGTAATTTTTAAAGGTGCCAGTAACCGGCTGCGCCCGGTGATGATGACGGCCATAACCGATGTTCTCGGATTTCTTCCTATGGCAGTTTCCAAATCGGCCGGAGCTGAAGTCCAGCAACCCCTGGCCACGGTGGTTATCGGGGGATTAATAACCGCTACCCTTCTGACCATGATCCTGCTGCCTGTATTATACTGGATTTTTAATAATCCACCTAAGAAAAAAAAGAAAAAACTTAAAAACGCTACCCTGGTTTTACTGGTTGTTGCATTTCTACCCATGAGTCTGAATGCTCAGTCAGATCAACCGGAAAAGCTGCTTATTGGATATGAAAATATTTCTGATGAAGTTCTTAAAAATAATCCTGAATATAAAAATGCCCTTTTGAATGTAGAAATTGCAAAAACCGAAGTAAAAGCCGGTATTGATATTCCTTCTCTGGAATTTAATTATCAGTCGGGACAAATAAATTCTTCCATAAAAGACCGCTATTGGGAAATAAACCAGGGCTTTGGATCCATATTAAAACATCTTCATTCCATAAAATTCCATAAAACGAAGGTGGCCATTTCCGAAACGGAATTAGTATTGAAAGAGCGACAAATTCTTCAAAAGCTATATCTTACATTTAATGAAGTAGTGCAGCTGGAAAAGCTACTGGAGCTAACGGAAGAATATTATACTTTCTATGAAAATTCAAATATTTACAATCAAAAACGATTTGATTCGGGGGAAATAGATATTCTGGAAAAATCCCTGTTCGATTTGAATTTCAACAAAATTTTAAAACTTAAACTGGACCTCGAATCAGAACTGAAAATCTCAAAATTAAAATTGAAAACGCTTCTCTTCTCTGAAAATGAGATTGAAATAAATAAAAATTCTGAGTTATTATTTCCTGATAAATCTCCTGATTCCTTATTGATTGAGATTTCAGATTTTTTAAATCTTTATAAGGAAATCCGCATTCTTTCTGCAGAAAAGGAAATCAAAATGTCAAAATCCTCCTTTTTTCCGGAACTTTCGGCGGGTTATTTTAATCAGCAGATTGATGGAATCCGGGGTTTCCAGGGTTGGCAGGCCGGACTTGCCTTTCCTTTGGTGTCAAACCGTAATTCTGCAGAAATAAAAAAGCTGAAAATCAATAAAGAAATATTGGAGAATAATCTGATCATTGAAGAAAATCAAAACCTGTTTCTTGCAGAAAAAAATTTAGAAGAGTTTATGCGTTATAAAAAGGAATTATGGGTTTTTGAAAACCAGTTAAATAATTCCTCTGCATCCATTTTCAATGCAAGTAAATCCTCTTATGAAAAAGGTGAGATCGCCTATTTTGAATTTTTAAAAAATATCGAATCAAGTTTTGAAATTAACCGGGCTTACCTGGAAGCTCAGAAGAATTATAATGCCCGTTTAATTCAGCTAAATTTCTTCATCCCACAAATTATCTGGTAATATGAAATCCATCCCCATGAAAAAATATTTCATTTTTTGTCTGACGTTCACTTTTTTCGCATGCAATGTCGAAAATAAGGATGTCGGTTCTGCTTCAGATGAAAATCAATCTAAGCTTGTAAACCTGTCTGAAGACCAATTTGCCCTGGCAGACATTCAGACATCATTCCTGGAAAAAAAGCTGTTTTCTGAAACATTAACCTGCAGTGGAAACATAGAGCCTACTCCAAATGGTTATGCTATGCTAACGGCACCGATGGGAGGGTTTGTAAAAAGTATTAATCTTTTTATCGGTGAAAAAGTATCGAAAAATGATGTGCTTATCACACTGGAAAATCCTGAATTTATTGAACTGCAGGAAGAATATATGGTTGCGGAAAGTCAACTGGAATATCTTGAGAATGAATATGAAAGAAAAAAGGCCCTGTTTGAAGAAAAAGCGGTTTCTGAAAAAGATTTCCTTCAGTCAAAATCAGAATTTCTTAAGGTTAAGGCAATGTTCAGGTCTTCCAAAGCCAAACTGAAAATGTTAAACCTGGATCCTGATTCCATAAATAAATCCGAAATATCTTCACAAATCAGTATTAAAAGTCCTATCAACGGTTATGTGGCCAAAATTCATGGAAATGTTGGGAAGTTTTTTAATGAAACGGAAGTCATTATTGAAATTGTAAATCCGGACAATAACCATCTTCATTTAAAAGTTTTTGAAAAAGATATCAGCCTGATAAAAAAGGGGCAAAGTGTAATATTCTCATCATTATCAGAGCCTTTAAAAAAATATGAGGGGGAAATATATTCACTCGGACATTCCATTAATAATGAAGATCACACAATAACCACCCATGCATCCATTAGGAATAAAGATTCGAATCTGATTCCGGGAATATTCGTCAATGCCGATATAAAAATAAAGGAGTTTGAAAGCTATTCCATTCCTTTTGAAGGATTAATAAAAGGTGCCGATAAAGACTATATTTTTCTGGTGTCTGACAGTGCTTATATCAAACAGGAGGTGCAAACAGGTAAGGAGCAGGATGGTTTTATTTCCATTATTCAACCCGGAGAAAATATAATTAACTCAAAAGTCGTTGTAAAAGGTGCATATTTTATCAATGCAGCACTTGAAGGCTCGGAAGAAGAGTAGTATATTTGTGAGATAATTTATAATTAACCATGGAAAACACTAAAAATAATACTAAATCAGTAATGCTAATCTTTGTGATTATCCTTGCTGTTGCAATCCTTGTTTTAGGATACTTTTATTATACTCAAAAGAAAGAAAGCGAAAAGATAATTTCCCAACTTGAAGAATACGGGCAATTTATTTCCGATCAAAAGGATTCCCTTGAATATGAACTAAAAGGCATTATTGTTCAATACGATTCATTAATGACGGAAAATGACACCATGAACCTTAAGCTGGCTCAGCAACAGGATAAAATTGAGCGTTTATTAAGAATGAGAATGAGTGATGCCCAAAAAATTAAAAAATACGAAAAAGAATTAGGAACTATCCGTGAAGTTCTTAAAACTTATATTGTGCAAATCGACTCATTGAATACCCGGAATAAAGAATTAATGGTGGAAAATAAGGAACTCAAAAACGAATCTGCCAGGGTAACAACTATGAATCGTCAATTGTCGGAAGAAAAAGAAGAATTGCTTACGATTACATCAGAAGCCAAAACCCTGGTAGCATCAGATATTCTTGGTGTCGGACTAAGTAAGAGAAGCCGGGAAATAAATCGATTTGCAAAAGTGGAAAAAATCCGGGTTGACTTTACGATCCGTAAAAACTCGGTTGCCGAACCTGGCGAAAAAACAATATACCTGAGATTACTGAGGCCTGACGGGCTTGTTTTAGGTTCAGCGGAGGCTTCGGTCATAACTGTAAACGGAGAGGATATTCCCTATTCTGCCAGCAGGGAGGTAATGTATGAAAATACTGATGTTCCTATGGCCATTTACTGGGATAATAACGGTGACCTGGTAGGTGGAAATTATAAGATTGAGATTTACGAAGGAGGTAAATTGATTGGGGAGTCGGAGCTTGCATTAAAGTAATTTCCCGGTCCCCCCTTTGAAATATTGCCTCTTTACCATAGTTTTACGATAAACCATTTTAATTCAATAGAATGAGAATAGGTATAATCATAGGTAGAATTGGTGGTGTTGACGGGGTCGCCCTTGAAACAGAAAAGTGGATTGAAGTTTTAAAGCGAATGGGGCACCAGGTTTTTATAATCTCCGGCCAGTTCCAGGAACGAATGATGGACAATGAAACCGAAACCCTGGTTCCGGAAATGAGTTTTCACTCTCCTGAAAGCTACTGGAGTCAGAAAAAAGCATTTTTCTTCCCGGAAACAGATCCTGAGGAATTAATTGAACATATAAACCTGTATAGTAAGGTTATTTATAAAAAAATTAAAACCTGGGTTAAGGATAATGAACTTGAACTACTCATTTCTGAAAATGCCTCTGCCCTTCCGGCTCACCTGGAAATGGGAATAGCAGTAAGAAATGCGGTTGCCAAATTAGGATTACCCACCATAACACACGATCACGATTTTGCCTGGGAAAGAGGTACGAGATACCAATCTCCTCATAAAGAGATTAATAAATTTGTAGAAGAGGTTTTTCCTTTGAGAATGCCTAACTCTGTTCATGCGGTTATAAATTCAAATGCCCGTAAAACCCTATTGGAAAAATTCAACAGGCCCTCCGTTGTTGTTCCGAATGTAATGAACTTTGATATTCCCTTTGGAGAAAAATCAGAAAAAAATAAGTGCTTGCATAAATACCTGGGATACAATTGTGAAAAAGATAAATTGCTTTTCCAGATTACAAGAATTGTCAGAAGGAAAGGGATAGAGGTTGCCATAGACCTTCTTCATAAACTGGAGGATAAAAAGCTTAAACTAATCATCACCGGAAATGCTGCTGACGACGAAGGAAGCATCTATTACAATGAACTGGTCAATCAGATTCATGATTTAAAACTCGGCAAAAGAGTGAGATTTGCCGGGGATCTATTTCATAATAAAGGCTTATCAGGAAATAACGGAGAAGTCCAGTTTTCTTTATCAGATGCCTATGCTCAAGCTACTGCCTGTACCTATTTCAGTACTTATGAAGGCTTTGGAAATGCCTTTGTGGAAGCAATTCTGGCAAGACGTCCTGTTTTTGTAAACAATTATAAACCCGTTTACTGGCCCGATATCGGTAGCAAAGGTTTTAAAGCCGTCATGCTCGAAGATAATGATCTTAATGATCAGAAACTCGAAGAAATCAAAGAAGTCATCTACAATGAAAAATTAGCTTCTGAAATTGCTGAATTCAATTTTGATCTCGGGAAAAAATATTTTTCATACGATACCCTGGAAGAAAAATTATCAGAATTGATCAAAATGGCATGTCAATGAAAATCACTTTTCATCTATTTTAATATTCGTCTTTTAGGGTCGAAAATTCGAAAATTATATTTTTATAAAATCCCTGGTAATCTGATCGGCTAAAAATATCCCCTTTTCAAAAACAGAATATTTATTTCCTGATTTAGACAAAATGTTTTCATCTGAATATTTTTGGGCGATTTTTCTTGTGTATTTAACATAATTATCTCCAAATCTTGACGAAATTTCATCCAGATCAATACCCCAAACCGTCCTGAGTGATGTAAGCATATATTCATTATAAGCATTCCTGGTGCTAAGTGTTTCTTTTTCAACATACTTACCCTCTCCTTTTGATACCAATTCCATATACTTATGATTATGGCTTATATTCCAGAATCTCTCCATTCCGTTATAAGAATGTGCCGAGGGTCCAATTCCGATGTAATTTTGATTTTTCCAGTAGGAAGTATTGTGTTTTGATAAAAATCCCGGCAGGGCAAAATTTGAAATCTCATAATGTTCGAAACCCTCTTTTTTGGTTTCTCTTTTTAAAAATTGAAATTGCATCAAACTCTCTTCTTCCTCCACGGGAAAAATCCTTTTCTTTTTTCTCCAATGATCAAATACTGTTCCGGGCTCAAAAGTTAAATGATAGGCCGAAATATGTTGAACACCGGTTTTCAGTAATATTCTGACATTCTTTTTCCAATCTGAAAACTTCTGACCCGGTATCCCATAAATTAAATCTGCATTAATGTCATTAAATCCGGTTTCCCGCGCATTCCGGATGGCCTCTTCGGCCTGACCAGCAGTGTGGCTTCTTCTCATTAAAAGCAAATCTTCATCCCGGAATGATTGGATCCCTATACTTAATCGCCTGATTCCTATGTTATATATCTCCTTTAAATATTCTTTGCTGAGGTCGTCCGGATTCGCTTCCAGGCTGATTTCCAATTTAGGATGACTTTGAAAACGCCTCTTTATTGCATGAATTATGGTTTGGAGTTCTTCGGGATCAAAAACCGAAGGTGTCCCTCCCCCAAAATATAAAGTTGTGATTTCCTCATTCCCAAATAGTGTGGATTTATCTTCAATTTCCAAAAGCATGGCTTTAATCATATCTTTTTTATACTGAAGCGAAACGGCGAAATGAAAATCGCAATATCGGCATGCCTGCCTGCAAAATGGAACATGAACATAAAATCCTGTTGACATATTGAATTTAATTCTTTTTAATATACCCGATTATGGCATTCGATACGGCCCTGGGCTGAGGAGGAAGAGAAAAAACATTTTTTTCATAATCTTTATTATAGGGACTGATATTTCTGACAATACCCTCAACAACCAGGGTGCTGCTTCCTCCCGGATCAAAACCCATAGCCATTTGTATTCCTCTTTCTTTGAAAATCTCTGCCATGTTTATATGACTTGCTCCCACCGATTCTCTGATCCTCCCGTTTATGGCCAAAACGTAAAGATTTCCTTTTTCATCTGTTCCGGCAGCAATTTTTGGTCCCCGCATGTCCGTATAATCCAATCTTGCTGCCTGGGTCCTGATTGAATTGTTCGTTTTCCACCCCTCCAATTCCATGTCTATACTTATTTCTCCATTCCTGATTAACATGGGCCCGGCTTCTACTGCATGTATAATTCCTGAAAATTTTTCTATTTCAAAATCAATCTTATCCCCTTTTTGAATATTAGCGGGGAAAACCTCCCTGGAAAATGAAAGACACAATCCTACCGGGATAGCCGGAATACTTTCATCCGGCTTTGTTCGAATAATTTCTTTTACCTCATTGCCGGCCAAACGAACCAGCACCCTTCCATTCCCGGGAATTTTTTCTTTCGAAAATAATAAATCATAGTAGCAAAAATCTCCAGTATAATCTTCTGGATTATAAGAATCGCCTTTTCCAATGAATGTTTTTCCTCCCAATTTAACGGAAAGACCTTCCTTACAATTCACTCTTTCAATTCTAAAACTTCCATCCTTATGTATTAATAGAGCTGCTTTATTAAATAATGGTGGACATAAAATTTTTGAACCTGAGATTATTAAGCCAAGGGGTGAACCAATATAGGATTCGGGTAATCCAAGTTTCCCCACAAGTTCCGGATTCAAAATATAACCCCCATTCCATCCTATTTTTGCTTTTGTTGAATGCGATTGTTCAAATTCTTTAATAAATTGAGTAACCAGCTTGGGTTTGTCACTGCTTGAAACAACAGAAAAATCCCACTTCCCTTCGGTTGTCCCTCGATGAATTACAGAAATTACGCCATTAAAGGGATTTCCATCCTGGTAAATTCCGCTGATATAATCGAATTCTACACTTTTCTTTTCCCTTTCCTGTTCATTCTCCAGTTTATTTAATACAAATTTTATAGGGCTTGATTTGGTTTCGGCATCTTTTTTTAATTCTTCAAATACCTTATTCTTGCCCAGTTTTTTGCATAAATTTTTAAACTGCACGCTTCCTAATGCCCTGTCAAAATCCTTTGAGCTTTGAATCGGTGTGGGATATGCCAGGCAGGTTCTTATCCCTGCAGGAACAAATTGTATATATCCCGAATGAAGAGGGATTCCCAACATTTCTGAAACAAGCCTTGCTCTCACTTTACCTATATGGAAACAATCCATATCCACAAAATCCGTCATTGAAACAGAGTTTCGGCGATTTGAAATTAAAAAGCCTTTTCTGTCTCTGATTTCTTTTAAAATTCCTAATGCTTGTTTACCCAATTGTCCGAAATGAATTCCTACTGTCCATTGATCCGTAGGCACTAATTTAAGTATGTCATGTTTAAATAGGATCTTCAATTCTTCGTTTGACCCATGAGAAATATAGTGTTTGGTTTCCTCCAGGTTAAACTGCCTTCCCAGGTTTTTTTCCTGGGTAAACAGATATACTTTTTCCAACCGGTCTTTATGTTCCATCAGAATATCCTCTGTCAGCTCTTCCTCAATGGCTAAATTAAGCCGGGATCGAATAGCCTGTAAAGCAAAAAACTCCAGTTCATGCATAAGGTATTCTCCTGGAAAATAAGCAATTGGGATATTTTTCTTTAATTTTCTGATTAATTGTTTACGATTGTCAATTCCTAAATAATTACTTGCCGTCAGCTGAAGAAGAGCCAGGTTCCAGTCGGTGAAAAAGTGAGGGGTTTCACTTACATTATGCATTATGGAAGGTGAAATAATCTCGAAATACAAAATATTGATCAATCCGCTTAATTCCTGTATGGTTAAATCCTGATAGGGATAATAATTTTTGTTCCGGTGGCGGTAAGTAAAACTGTGATCATGTCTGATTTCAATTTCACCTTTACGATATAAAAAAAGATTCTCGACCGCATTAAAAAATAATATCTTCTTTTCCCCTGGTATTAAATCACGATCGCTGTCTTTTATCAGAATTTCCCTGGCAAAATGAAAGGCCCTGCCCCTGAATTCCTGTTCTTCAATACGAAAATAACTGGGATCAATCAGGGATTTCAGGTAAATCATATATCCGAGTTTTCCATATCCAGGAAGATATTGCCTGTTTTTTGTTTTTAAAATATCCCGGAAATTCTCATCCTCCAGGTTCAGACTTGAATGAAATATTTCAAAAGATTTCTTTGCAAGCTTTAAAGCTTTACGGTTAGATTTTAACTGAAGGTATAACTGGTAAATTATTTCCTCCATATTTTGTTTCAGCGCATGAAGGGAATATCTCTTTAAAACGGCTCTCCTGTTATGAAGAATTTCATCTGTAAATTTATGTGGGAAAAGAACTCTTTCCATAATGTCCCTGACCGATTCCCTGCTAATATATTTTCCATCATATTCTATTACTTTTAAGCGGTCCTGTTCTTCAAGATCTTCCCCAATAACTTCAGCATAAACATTTTCCGGCAAATACCTTCTGCAAAATATCGGGGTTCCGCACGAGGTGGCTTCAATAATTGGCAGTCCTCTTCCTTCTGTTTTACTTGGAAGCAGAATCAGGGAAGCGATATTGTACAATTCAGGAATACCAACCGGATCAGTAAAGCGCTTTTTAAAAGCTTCCTTATCCAGTTCTGAAAACAGCATTGCCAGGAAAACTTTCCTCTTTAATTCTTCCGGCAATTCCGAAATCAATGATTTAAATTTTAATAATAATTTCTCATAATATTTATAATGACCGGGAGCAATCGGTCCGGTGATCAGGATAGTAAGTTTCAGGTTTTTGGTGTTCACCAACCTTTCTTTAAAATCTTTTTCCTCTATAATTTTTTGAAGCAAACTAAATCCCACTTCAATTCTTTTCCTGCTGATTATCCGGGTCGGTTGAAGAAATATAATATTTTCACTGGCAAATTTCTTTAATAATTTGGTCTTATTCCCAATTAATATGGGTTTTGGATTTGCTTCATCCACCAGCTTGTTCCCAATTGCATCTTCAACGGAATATACGATGAGTTTATCATTATACCTGCTGAGAATTTTTTCGAACTGTATAAAGGCATTTATTTTTCTCCGTTTATCAATATTCTTGTATATGCTGGTATCGACGGCAGTTCCGATTTCCATTACATTGGAAGGGTTTATTCCATTTTTCCGGATCAAATGTTCTGTTTGTGACTTATTAATATTCACATTTATCCAAAACCTTGATTCCCATGGAAACAGAAGTTCTATTATTGAAAAGAATTCTCCCAAATGAGAATTTGTAAAAAAGAAATCCCTGGGTCCTTTGTCTTTTTGATTTGGTGAAATTAATCCTTTGGCTGACCCACCATCCCAATAGAAATCATGATTATTATTTATGACTGCTATACCCATTAATTCTGAAATAAGAACAAGGGCCAGGCTATAGGATACATTTCCGGGATTTGAACAAATATTTAAAAGAAATAATAAATCTATTCCTTCATTAAAAATATAAGCAGATAGTTTCTCTGTAATAAATAATACCTCTTTCCAAAAATCTAAAATTAGTTGATTATATTCCTTACTTCCTCTTTCAAGTTTTGTAAAATAGAAGTCTTTGTATAGCTTCCAATCATCAAATCCTTGTATTTCAGGTAATTCATATTTCTTTACGTAATCCGGAATAAGTTTATATGATTCAGGTTTGAAAATTCCGCTTATGTAATGAATTTTACTATCTGGGTGATTTCGTTTAAAAATTTCAGCATATTTTCCTACTTCAATTGTCACACCGTCAACCATATAATGGAAAGTTAAAAAGGCGACATTTCCGCTAATATTTTCCTTAAAATCATTAAAACTACCCGTAAATTCCCTTGCCGGTACTTTCCTGTTTTCTTTTATCCTGTCAATAAACAGACCCAGGTCAAACCATGTCGTAATTTGTTCTTTACGCAATGTCTGCAATAATTGTTCTGGTGTTCGTTTATAAGCCATCGATAAATTTGTTACAGAATTGAATATGTATAAATTTACGTCAATTTTTACACATCTTTATTGATTCTTTTAATATGCAATATATCAAACATTTAAAGAATTTCTACCTGAGCTGGATTTCAGCCATTATCATTATTGTATTAAGCCTGGTTCCCATTCATTCGGATAATAGCGGGGGATTCTTGAATTTTGAGCATGCCGATAAAGTGGTACATTTTATATTATACCTGGGATTAACTTTTATAATATTCTATGAAATGACCCGCTACAAATCAGGTGTTCTTCCTCTCCTATTTATTCCCGTACTAATAAGTTTTTCTTATGGGGGTATTATTGAAATCCTCCAAATTTTTCAACCTGGCAGATCCGGTGAAATTTTTGATCTTCTGGCAGATCTTGCAGGAGGACTTATAGCAATTCCCCTGTTTTTAATTTTTAGAAAAATTTTTCTTATTCCAAAAACCAGGTTTAAATAAGAATGGAGCTGCCTTTTTGATTAACCTCCGTAACAAGCTGGGCCAGGGTGGTTGATTCAAAAAGAATTTTCATCTCATCCCTCATTTTGGCATAACGCGAATGGATTGCACAGGGTTTTTCTTGCTCCATGCAATCTTTAACACCAATGCCACATTTATTAAAACTATCCATTCCATCCACCAAAACAACAATATCCAATAAATGTAATTCTTCCGGATCCATTCCCAGACTAAATCCTCCGTTAGGTCCCTTGGTTGATGCCAGAATCTTATGTTTTGCCAGTGTCTGAAGGATCTTTCCGAGAAAAGGAGAAGGTAAATCCAGTTCTTTCGATATCGTCTTTATTCCTACCTTACTGCCGGATTCTGACTTAACTGCAAGATATATGACTGCGCGAATAGCGTACTTACATGTATTAGATAGCATAATATCTATTTTAAAGGTATTTTATTTAACCTGGGAATATGTCTTCCCCCTTCAAATTCTGTATTCAAAAAAATATCTACAATATCAAATGCCAGCTTTTCATCAATGAACCTTGCGGGTAAAGAGCAAATATTTGCATCATTATGAAGACGTGCCAGGCGGGAAATTTCAACACTCCAACAAATAGCAGACCTTATTTTACTATGTTTATTTGCAGTCATATTTATTCCATTTCCACTTCCGCATATCGAAATTCCAAAAGAATATTCTCCCTTTTCTATTGAATTTGCTAATGCATGGGCAAAATCAGGATAATCAACTGCCGCCGTACTGCTCGTTCCTAAATTTTTAACTTCTAATCCTTTATTTAATAAGTGCTTTACAAGTTTTTCCTTTAATTCATAGCCTGCATGATCTGAAGCTATTGCGATTTTATTTGTTATCATTTCATTAAAATATCACCAAAAGTAGTAAAATAATTTAATACCTTAAACTATCTTATTTATTCACATTTGATGTTGATGAGATGTTAATGAAATAAAGAAAAATATATATAAAAAAATCTTGACTTTTCGCTTTTAAAAATTGCTGTAAAAAATTGCTGTCAAATCAAAATATATTTTTAATTATCTTTCTTAAAACGGTCAACAATGTTTTAACACATACTTTGCACAATATTTGCAGTTATTTATCCAAACAACTGTTACTAACAACTTGTTAATAATATAAGATTATATTCATTTTCAGATAGATTGCTCAAATATTACTGTTAATTTTGTGTTCTTAATATTTTAACAATGATAATAGCAATAGCAATCAGGAAAATTTAATAACAATACTAACAGGATATTATTATCATTATAATTAATTATAAATTTATAATATTAATATAATATAAAGTGAATAAGTCAGATTTGATTCTTAAAGGATTTGTAGATGCTGAAATTGATCCTTCTGTTGATATGATAGAAGAACTCAAAAAGATGCGTAAGGAAAAAAATGCAATTATTCTGGCCCATTATTACCAGGAAGGGGAAATACAAGATATTGCTGATATTGTGGGGGATAGTCTGGTTTTAGCTCAGCAGGCTGCCAAAACGGATGCAGATATTATTGTATTGGCAGGGGTTCATTTTATGGCTGAAACAGCTAAAATATTATCTCCTGAAAAGAAAGTATTAATACCGGATACCAATGCGGGTTGTTCATTAGCTGATTCTGCCCCACCGGATGAATTCGAAAAATTTCTGAAAAAATACCCTGATCATACGGTTATTTCCTATGTGAATACAACGGCAGAGATTAAAGCCCTTACTGATATAATTTGTACTTCCACAAATGCTTTACATATTATCAATTCACTTCCTGAAGATGAAAAAATCGTTTTTGCTCCGGATAGAAACCTGGGGAATTATATTAAATCAATGACAGGAAGGGAAAATATGGTAATATGGGATGGAGCCTGCCATGTTCATGAAGAATTTTCTCTGGAAAGAATACTGCAGCTGAAGGAGGAAAACCCCGATGCTAAAGTTATTGCTCATCCTGAATGTGAAAAACCCATTTTAATAATAGCTGATCATATTGGTTCAACCTCTTCCCTTTTAAATTTTACCAAGAGCGATACAGCTTCAAAATTTATTGTATCTACTGAATCAGGGATTATTCACCAGATGAAAAAAGCAAATCCTCATAAAATCTATATTCCTGCACCTCCCAAAGATTCCACCTGTGCTTGTAATGATTGTAAATTTATGAAGCTGATTACACTAAAGAAATTGTATAATTGCCTTAAATATGAATTGCCTGAGGTTCTGGTTGAAGAAGAAATACGGAAAAAAGCGGAAGGTTCTATTCTCAGGATGCTGGATATTTCTGCAAAACTAAATCTTTAATGAAGTTATTTTTTTATATAATATTTTTGTTTTCAGGTGCCTCTTTGCTTTGTGGACAGGATATTAAGGATGGGTATACGGAGTTTTATTATCCTGACGGAAAAATTTCCAGTAAAGGATGGATGAAAAATGGCAAACCTGATGGATTTTGGGTAAGTTATTATCCTTCAGGAATCATTAAATCGGAAGGACTCAGGAGAAATTTTTTATTGGACAGTACCTGGACCTTTTATAATCAAAAGGCTGAGGTAAATCAAAGAATAGACTATAAATACGGAAAAAGAAACGGATACAGTATCACTTATTCAACTGAAAATTCTGTAGAGCCAAAAATTATTTCCAGGGAATTGTACCTGAATGACAAAAAAGAAGGGATTTCCTATTATTATCATCCGGATGGTTCAATTAAGCAAGAAATCCCATTCAAGAAAGGAATGAGAGAAGGCCAGGCCAGGGAATATGATACAAAAGGGAAACTGATTACCCTTATTGATTATCGTAATAATTACATTATCAGCCGGGAAAGAATTAACAGATTGGATTCCAAAGGCCAGAAACAGGGAACCTGGAAAGAATTTTATAAAAATGGAAAACTGTATAAGGAAATCTCTTATAAAGATAATGAACTGGATGGTTACTACAGGGAATATAATCCTGAAGGGGCTCTTGTATTGAGTTTAAAATATATTAAAGGCGTATTGATTGAGGAAGAAGAAGAAATCATTTCCCAGCAGGAATTAGATATTAAAAGAGAATTTAATTCCAATGGTAAACTAAGTTTCCAGGGAAGTTTTAAAAAGGAAATTCCGGTGGGCATTCATCGCTTTTACAATGAAGATGGTGAGGTAATCAATGCAAAAATTTATGATGACCTGGGAAGATTGGTTTCTGAAGGAATTGTGGACGAAAAAGGAGAAAGAAAAGGTCCATGGAAAGATTTTTATTTCACGGGAGAATTAAGATCCAATGGTGCTTATCTGAATAACCGAAAATCCGGTAAATGGACATTCTATTATAAAAACGGGGTGATAGAACAGGTAGGGAATTATTTAAGGGGTTTACCTGACGGTTTGTGGACATGGTATTATCCGGGAGGTGAATTATTGCGGGAAGAGGGTTATTTTAACGGAAGGGAAGATGGGGAAATGGTTGAATATGATATAAAGGGAAATATTATTACCAAAGGAAATTACATTAATGGAGAAAAAGAAGGAGAATGGATTTATAATGCGGGCGACCATATTGAAAAAGGTTCGTATACAGTGGGTTTAAGAGAAGGAAAATGGTACTTTTATTATCTGGATGAAGTAATTCATTTTGAAGGTAATTTTTTACAGGGCCAGGAGGATGGAAAACACAAATATTATTACCCGGATGGTGAACTTAAGGAAGAAAGATTCTATCGCATGGGGATAAAAGAGAGAAACTGGAAAAAATATGATGAAAATGGAAATCTGACCATGACCATCAGTTATAAAAATGATGTGGAATACAGAATAAACGGCGAAAAAATAAATCTTCCCAAAGGTTCCATTAGAATAATTAATTAAAGTGCAAGAAGAATTTAATATTCAGAATCAGGATTTCAAGGAAAACGATCTTGACTTAAGGTTAAGACCTTTAAGTTTTAGCGATTTTGCAGGCCAAATAAAAATTGTTGAAAATTTAAAAATATTCGTACAGGCTGCCAGTCAAAGAGAGGAAGCCCTGGATCATGTATTATTGCACGGACCTCCCGGCCTGGGAAAAACCACCCTGGCAAATATTATTGCCAACGAATTAAATGTAAGTATTAAAGTTACCAGCGGACCGGTATTGGATAAACCCGGGGATCTGGCAGGTTTGCTAACCGGCCTGGAGGAAGGTGATGTCCTATTCATTGATGAAATTCACCGCCTCTCTCCTATCGTTGAAGAATATCTGTATTCTGCCATGGAGGATTATACAATCGATATTATGATTGATAAGGGACCCAGTGCAAGGTCGGTACAGCTAAAATTAAACCCTTTTACCCTTATTGGAGCCACCACCCGCTCCGGTTTGTTAACAAGCCCCCTGAGGGCCCGGTTTAGTATTAATTCACTGCTTGAATATTACGATCATGATACCCTTACGGGAATTATCATCCGATCAGCCGGTATTCTGGATATTGCCATAGACAAAAAAGCAGCTAAGGAAATTTCTTCAAGAAGCAGGGGTACACCCCGGATTGCCAATGCACTCTTAAGAAGAGTGAGAGATTTTGCACAGGTAAAAGGGGATGGCACAATAAATATCGAAATAACAAAAATTGCACTGGAAGCTCTGAATATCGATAAAGCCGGTCTGGATGAAATGGATAATAAAATTCTTACAACTATTATTCACAAATTCCAGGGAGGCCCTGTAGGCGTTAGCAATATTGCCACCTCAGTAGGAGAGGAAGCCGGGACGATTGAAGAAGTGTATGAGCCTTTTCTAATAAAAGAAGGTTATATTAAACGAACCCCCAGGGGAAGGGAAGTAACCCCAATTGCCTACAAACACCTGGGAATAATAAAGGGGAATCAGAATAGTTTATTCTGACATTTCACTAATAGACATTTCCGATTTTTACCAGTTGAGGGACATCTATTAATTTTATACTCCTGCCATTCAGATCAATAAGTTTATCCTGTTTAAATTCTGATAACAGACGGATCACCGATTCTGTTGCGGTTCCAACAATATTTGCCAGCTCTTCCCTTGTAAGGGAAATTTGTAAAACACTATCATCGTTCATTCCAAATTCATCTTTTAGATGAACCAGTATTTCTGCCAGTCTTTCCCTGACAGTTTTTTGTGCGATATCCGTGATGTATGCATTAGCCTCACCTAATTCCCTGCATGTTAATTGCATTAATTCAAGAGAAAAATCACCATTGGTTTTGATGAGTTTCACCAGTAACTCGGAAGGAAGATAACAGGTTTGCGCATCAGCAATTACTTCAGCAGATGTACAGGCGAGTTCTTTGGCTAAAACAGAACGAAAACCTATAATTTCTCCCGGTTTGGCAAAACGTATAATCTGTTCTTTCCCATCAATGCCGGTTTTGTAAATTTTAATTATTCCTGAATTTATGCAATAAAAACCATTAATCCTGTTTCCTTCATGATAGAGAACGGACCCTCTTTTATGAAATTCTCCTGTCTTTTCTTCTTCAACCCATAATAGCTCTTCCTCACTAAGATGCTTAAATAACAAATGAGACCGGTTCAGACAGTTTTCCCTGCAATCTATTGGTGGATAATGTTTCATCTAATAAAATATTATTATCATGAGCTAAAATTATACGATTTTCTTTTTAATAACTAACTTTGCAGCAATAAATTTAAATATATAAATACTTGATTGTATAACAATATGAAACAAGAAATTGCAATATCCTGGAAAGGCGATATGTGCTTTGAAACGGAAGTAAACGGCCATAAATTATTTCTCGATGCTGATGAAAGCGTTGGCGGAAATAATAAAGGCCCCAGACCCAAACCATTTCTTATGGTGGCTTTAGCCGGATGTACCGGTATGGATGTCGTATCTATCCTTAAGAAAATGAGGGTAGAATATGATGAGTTTGATGTTAAAGTTGAAGGTGAGCTTTCGGAGGAACACCCAAAACGTTTCATAAAAATGAAGCTTATTTACCTTTTTAAAGGTAAAGATCTTTCTATGGAAAAACTCAAAAAGGCAATTGATCTTTCCCAGGACAGATATTGCGGTGTTAGTGCAAACTTCCGCGATTCAATGGAACTCGATTATGAAATAAAAATATTGTAATACTAAAGAAAACAGTAAGTTACAGAATTGTATCAGAAAATTGTTCTAAGAACCTCAGATCATTTTCAAAATATAATCGTAAGTCTTTTACCTGGAACTTGAGCATGGCAATTCGCTCGATTCCCATACCAAATGCAAAACCGGTATAAATTTTACTGTCTATATTATTATAATCCAGAACATTGGGATCTACCATACCGCAACCCAGAACTTCAAGCCATCCGGTGTACTTGCAAACATTACATCCTTTTCCTCCACACAGGTTGCAGGAAACATCCATCTCTGCTGAGGGTTCGGTAAAGGGAAAGTAGGAGGGTCTCAGCCTGATTTTTGTATGTTCACCGAATAATTCACGTGCAAAATATAAAAGGGTTTGCTTCAGGTCCGCAAAGGAAACTTTCTCATCAATATAAAGTCCTTCAATTTGATGAAAAATACAATGAGCTCTTGCTGAAATTGCTTCATTTCTGAAAACTCTTCCGGGAGAAATGGTCCGGATAGGGGGTTTGGTATTTTCCATAACTCTTACCTGGATGGAAGAAGTATGGGTCCTTAGAAGAATATCAGGATCCTTTTCAATAAAAAATGTGTCCTGCATATCCCTTGCAGGATGCTCAGGAGGAAAATTTAATGCAGAAAAAACATGCCAGTCATCTTCTATTTCAGGCCCTTCTGATACTGTAAAACCTATCCTTGAAAAAATATCAATGATTTCTTTCCTTACTATGGATATAGGATGCCGGGATCCGGTAAAAAAGGCATCACCCGGTAAGGTGAGATCCATTGGCTTTTCATCCCGATCATCATTTGAAAGTCGGTCTTTTAATTCATTAATTTTATTTTGCAAAGCGGTTTTTAATTCATTTAAACCCTGACCCACTTCACGTTTTTGTTCACCGGGAATGGATTTAAATTCTTCAAATAAAGAGGAAATAATACCCTTTTTACTTAAAAATTTAATCCGGAAATCTTCTATTTCCTGTAATGATTCTGCCTTGAAATGCCTGGCCTCTTCAATATGTTTTTTTATCTTTTCTATCATAATAATTATTCTTTTAACAGACTGATTTGATAAACAACATCTTCGACAGGCCTGTTATACGCGTCCACCGGAAGGGCTGCTATTTTATCCAACACATCCAATCCGCTCGTAACTTCACCAAAAACGGTGTATTCATCATCTAAATGAGGAGTACCTCCAATGCTGGTGTACGACAATAATTGTTCCTCAGTGAAAGCTTTATGTTTTCCCATTCTGACAAAAGCTTCCAGCTCCTCATGAGTAAATACTTTTCCCTGGACAATATAAAATTGTGAGCCGGAGGATGCACGGGAGGGATTTACAGCATCTCCTTTTCTTGCAGCAGCAAGCGCCCCTTTTTTATGGTATAAACCGTTCACAAATTCAGCAGGAACCGTATATCCGGGACCACCAACTCCTAACATTTCTCCTTTGGATGCTCCGACTGAATTCGGATCACCCCCCTGGATCATAAAATTATTGATCACCCGGTGAAACAGCTGATCATTAAAAAAACCCTCGTTAACTAATTTTATAAAATTTTCCTGGTGTTTCGGAGTTGCATCGTAGAGGAGAATCTCCATGTTCCCGTGTTTTGTTTCCAATTTCACCAATATCCCTTTATTCTCCTGGCTGAATGCATTAAAAAAAATAAAAGCAGATAATATTATTACCACTAAACTTTTCATATCTTATAATTCAAAATCATTTATTTTGACTGCAAAAATACATATATATAATAAATTAAGCACAAAGAGGGCATTGATTTGTTATTATAATCCGAAGACTATAAAAAAATGAAAAAGAAAAAAGTTTTAATCATCGGAGCCAGCGGATTTATTGGTTCTTCACTCATTGATGTTTTATCGGAATTTCAGGTTGAAATATGTAAAGGGAGAGATCTTATTCATATGGATGAGAAGGATATCCGGGAAATGATTCTAAGAAATGAAGTAATCGTTAATCTGGCAGGTTACCCGGTAAGCGGACCCTGGAGTAAAACCAAAAAGAAACTCATTTTATCCAGCAGGATACAGACAAGCCGTAAAATTGTCGATGCAATAATTAAAACCGGACATAAGGTGCATTTAATAAACGCATCAGCCATAGGATTATATAAACCCGGAATGACTACAGATGAATTCTCAAATGAATTTGGGGATGGTTTTCTTGCTGAGGTAGTATCTCAATGGGAAGCAGAAGTTCAACGCCTGGATAAACACAAATCCGGATACTCATTACTCAGAATTGGAGTTGTTCTGGGAAAAGAGGGTGGAGCCTATTCCATTTTACGGAAACTTACCCGCTTTAATCTTGGTACGCGATTTTCAGGAGGGAAACAAAAAATTTCTTTTATTTTTCTGAATGATGCCATAAATGCCATTAAATTCATTATTGAAAACAAAATTAACGGTCCCGTTAATTTAACAGCTCCACAAAGTAAAGATTATAAAACGCTTTTATCCTTGCTTAAAAAGAAGACTGGGGCATTTATAGTCTGGAATATGCCTTCTTTTATTCTAAAACTCATTTTAGGTGAGTCAAGCAAAGTACTTCTTGACAGTCACGATGTAAAACCTGCTGTTTTGTTAAAAAATAATTTTAATTTCATTGCTTCAGATATTGAATCGTGTATCGATAATATAGAGAGCAATTGAACCATATAAAACAACTTGCTGGACAAACAGCTGTATACGGCATAGGAATTGTTATACCCAGGTTTTTGAACCTGTTGTTAATTCCTTTTTACACCAATGTTTTTGAACCGGGTGAGTATGGAATAATCACTGAACTTTATGCTTATGTGGTTTTCCTGATTATTTTTCTGACTTATGGACTTGAAACGGGATTTTTCAGGTATTCTGAAGGGGAAGCGGATAAAAGCTCTGTTTACAAAACATCCTTACTTAGCATTCTTACCAGCAGTTTATTATGGTTTGGTCTTGTCTTTTTATTTTACCGGGATATTGCCGTTTCCCTGGATTATAGAGGTAAGGAAAACTATATTCTTTGGTTGGGACTGATAGTGGGGATCGATGCCTTTTCATCTATTCCATTTGCCAGGATTCGACAGGAAAATAAAGCCCTGAAATATGCGGTTATCCGGATTATAGAGGTATCTGTCAACATTGGTTTAAACTTATTTTTCATACTTTATTGCCATAACCATTATCATGAAATTGCATGGATTGATAAAATTTATAATCCTGAAATCAGAATAGGTTATGTACTGGTGAGCAATCTGATCGCCAGCTCAGTCAAAGTATTACTATTGTCGGGTGAAATTTTTTCCGTAAAAGGAAGCTTTAATTTTCAATTGTGGAAGCGAATTATGGTTTATTCTCTTCCTTTATTGATCGCCGGACTTGCAGGGGCAATTAATGAAGTTTTTGACCGGCCCTTATTGAAATTACTGGTGAGCGAACCTCTTGACCCAATGGTGGAACTGGGGCTCTATGGTGCGAATTTTAAATTAGCCATGCTTGTAACCATTTTTATTCAAATGTTCCGGTATGCAGCAGAGCCTTTTTTCTTTTCTAAAATGAATGAGTCAAATGCCAGGATCATTTATGCGGATGTAATGAAATATTTTGTTTTTGCAACCCTGGTAATCTGTTTAGGCGTACTGTTATATATTGATGTTTTTAAGTATTTCATCGGGCCTGAATACTGGACTGCACTGGGAATTGTCCCGATTATACTGGCAGCAAATGTGTTTATGGGGATTTATTATAATCTGGCGGTCTGGTTTAAACTAACAAACCGGACCAGATTCGGTGCATATCTGGTTTTAACGGGAGCCGCAATCACAATTATTGTGAATGTTTTATTCATACCGAAATATAGCTTTTATGCTTCTGCATGGGGGCACTTTACCGCTTATTTTGTCATGGTAATTATCAGCTATATGCTTGGAAGAAAATATTATAGAATTGATTATGATCTTAAAAAGATTGGATTATATATGGCCGGGGCAATAATAATTTACCTGGTTTTCAGTTATGTTAAAATTGATAATTTGTTGATGGAATATTTATTAAAAACCCTCGTGCTGATTATTTATGTGAGTATATTTGCGCTATCTGAAAAAATTATTAGTCCAAAATTTCTTATGAAAAAGATGGAATAATTCTTGTAAACTCATAACACAAAGAGTTATAATAAACGCCAGAAACAATATATTTCAGATAGGTTTTCCCAATAGGGTCCGATATATGACTTTGCTGAATATCGTTCTTAAATATGAGTTACAGGAGTGAGGAGAATTTGGATTCAGCGGTTCATAAGGATTACTTTAAAAAGCAAAAGGATAGTTTTATGAGATTATTTTTAGGGATATTGTTTTTTTTGATTTCTGTTAACCTGTATGCCCAAAATGAAACAGATCATAACTATGAGTATGCGCTCATTGAAGCCGCGCGTCAAAAATCTGTTGGAAACCTCAGTGAGGCCATCAATTTATACAAAAAATGTATAGTAGTAAATCCGGAATCCTCTATCGCAGCCTATGAACTGGGTTCAATATATGCAGCCTTGAATAAACTGGATCTGGCCGAAAGTTATTTAAGAACGGCTTATTCTATGGATCAGGATAATTACTGGTATCTCCTGGGTTTTTCTGAAATCTTAAAAGCCAATGAAAAGTATAAGGAAGCCGAAGAATTATTAAAGGATTATTTGAAGTTTAAAAATGACACTAAATTAAAATACTCACTGGCTACCGTATATGAACAAGGCGGTAAAAACAAAAAGGCTCTTTCTGTTCTGGATGAACTGGAAAAAGAAAATGGGGTATCGGAATTGGTAATCCTGAAAAAAGTAGATATACTTAAAGCTGAAAATGAAATTGTTAAAGCTGAGAATGAAATAAATAAACTCATCGATCTGATGCCGGAGTCAGGTGCTTATCAAATTATTCTGGCAGAGTTTCTGGTCGAAACGGGTCAAAAAGAAAGAGCCGCTCAGGTATTTGAAAAGGCCTATGCAACAGACACTACGAATATCTATGCAATTACATCATTATCAGATTATTACACTACAAACAAGGACTTTAAACGAGGCTTTTATTTCCTGGAGAAAGCCCTGTATCACCCGGGCGTTAAACTGGAAAATAAAGTTAAAACCGTTCTTTTCTATATTGAAAAACAGGAAACAATCGAGAATTATAAGCCAGAACTTAAAAGTCTTATAAATGCCCTGATTATCACATATCCTGATAACCTGCAGGTGAAAACTCTGGCATATGATTTTTACAGCCGGATAAGAGAGTATCAAATGGCTTTCAATTTGATACTTGAGTTAGTGGACCAAAAGAAAGATAATTTTTTATTCTGGCAGCAAGCAGTTTTTACTGCCAGTCTCCTGAATGAGTTTGATAAGATAATTGAAATCTCAAATGAGGCACTTAAAATTTTCCCCAATAAAAGGGAATTACATCTTTTTAAAGGTATCGCGTATTATCAGAAGGGAGAGTTTGAAACCAGTTATTCTATTTTGATTGAAAACTATGTATTGGGCCTGGATCTGGGCACACAACTTCAATTTCTCACCTTTTTAGGCGAAAGTGCATATAAATCAGACAAGAAAAATCAGGCCTTTGAATATTTTGAGGAATTATTATTACTGGATCCTGATAATATCGGGATAATGAACAATTACAGTTATTATCTTTCTCTTGAAAATCTTAATCTGGACAGGGCGAAAGAACTAAGCTTTAAAACGATCAAAGCAGAACCCGATAATCCGGTTTACCTCGACACTTATGGCTGGATATTATTCGTAATGGGAGATTATGAAGAAGCGCATATTTATCTGCAAAAAGCAGTCAAAAATTCAAATGATGCGGATGTATTATTTCATTATGCAGAGGTCTTATTTAAACTCGGCAATATGGTGGATGCACGGATTTATTATATCAAAGCAAAGGATGCCGGATACGATAAAGAGATAATTGAAAATAAGCTGGCCCTATGCTATTAAAGAAAATTATATATGTATTTCTGTTGATAAGTCTTGGGAGCTGCAGCCTTTTTAAAAAGTTGCCGGATGAAGCTGAAGAGTCTGTTAATTTAAGAAACGCGGTAAAGCTTCATTTAAATGAAACGAAAAAGAACAATCATTTTCTGATTGAAAATGCCTCATTTACAGTTGAAGCAGATAAAAAGTTCTCGGCCAAAATAACCCTTTACGCTGAAAAGCAAGAGTTAATTTTTGGTAGCATCCGGTTTCTGGGATTCGAATTGGTACGGTTTAAACTGACCAGGGATTCATTGTTTTATATCAATCGACTAAATAAAGAATACCTGTTTGCGGATATTAAAACTATACAGCAAAGCACAGGATTCTCACTGGATTATAAACAACTGGAAAATATAATTTTTACCGGATTTTTAGATATTCCGAATACAAGGAACCATGAATTTTTCAGACAAGCTAAAATAAAAAATGATTCCATACAGTTTCCTTATCAGCTCTATCCAAACCACAAAGTGGAATCAACTTACAGTTTTCCTGATTTAAAGCTGGTAAAGCTTTATTATTCCGATATTCCCGGTATGGTAAGAACGGATATTGATATTCGTAGAACAGGAAAGAATATTTCAAGTATTGAAGGGATAATTCAAAAGGAATTATTTTTGGCTAAATTTGATCTTGAGATAAATGATATAACAAATAAAAAATACTCCAAAACAAAGTTTAACATTGGAAGAAATTATAAAGAAATATATAATATTTTTTAGTTTTCTATTCTTCTTCGGATTTTCAATTAACTCCGGGTTATTTGGACAGAATGACCGGGATAAGCTTGAAAAGG
>CBDUPM010000003.1:0-26505 GCA_965369105.1 uncultured Bacteroidales bacterium
AAGAGAAACTCAAAAAACTGATAAATCCTTTTATCCTGATGAGAACGAAAGAAGAAGGTGCAAAGGATTTACCTGAAATGACAGAACAGGTCATCTATTGCAATATGACCGATGAGCAAAGAAAATTCTATGAGGAAGAGAAGTCGAGTGTCAGAAACTCCATATTTACTCAAATTGAGGAAAAGGGGATTAACAAATCCGCAATGATTGTACTGCAGGGCCTGACCCGGTTAAGACAGATCTCCAATCATCCCCGGCTGGTGGATGAGAATTTCAGGAAATCATCCGGAAAATTTGAAGAAGTTATCAGAAATCTGACTTCTGTTATAGCAGAAGGACACAAAGCCCTGGTTTTTTCTTCATTTGTGAAACATCTTGAGATTATCAGGGAAAAACTTGAAGAGGATAAAATAAAATATACCCTGCTTACCGGGGCCTCCACTAAAAGAGAAGATATAGTGAAAGCATTTCAGGATTTTCCGGACTGTAAAATATTCCTGATTTCTTTAAAGGCAGGTGGAGTGGGCCTGAACCTGACAGCTGCCGACTATGTTTTCATTCTCGATCCATGGTGGAATCCAGCTTCTGAAGAACAGGCAGTAAACCGGGCACACCGCATTGGCCAGGATAAAAACGTTTTTGTTTACCGTTTTATTTCTGTAAACAGTATAGAGGAAAAAATTCAAAGCCTGCAGGAAAAGAAGACCAAACTCGCAGAAAGTTTTGTTACTTCCAATAACCCGCTAAAGAATGTAAGTAAGGAAGAATTAAAGGGCTTGTTGGAGTAGAAACAGGATTGGGGTAGGGTTTAATTTATCTCATTAGGATATTGAACCAGACAGAGTTTAGAAAGAACCTCCCTCTTTTATCCGTCAGAATACCCCATGGGTCATGGCGAATAAAAAAATAACGAAAAACTATATAAACCTTTATATTAAGCATGGAATAAAATACTCCCCGCTTTGAATGAAAAATTTTCTGCGGTTTTGCTTGAATCCGATTCAGGTTATATTTAATCTATTTTAAGAAAGACCTCCTGGATCCTCTTTTGGCATTAGCGGCTTTAATATTTCCTCCACCCCAGCTTAGTCCGGACTTCCTTTCCCTGAAAGGGGAATTATTCATGCCCCAGCCAGTTGTGGTTTTCTTTTCGCTTTTTGCTTCCTTCTTTTTCTCCGGGTTATTTCGGTAGGACTCAATAATCTGATCTATTCTCTTATTATATTGATTTCTTTCAATAATAATTAAGGGAATAAAAACCAGTAGTAAAAATACTGAGCCGGTGATAAGAAATATATTTCCGGGAGTAAACCCCATCATCTTTCCTAAGAACCCAATAACAATCAGGATCATTCCCAGGATCCCTGATAAATAAATGGCTGTTTTCATATTGATAATCTTTTATAATGATTAGTTAATTCGATTTACAAGAAGCTCATCCAGCATATCTTTGAATTTAAAGGCATCTTCCTTTTTTAAAAAACTTTTGAGAAGTATTTTATCTTTTGTCTGACTTACCAGGGAAACGAAATATTCTTTTGTGTTATATTCTCCCGAAGTTCCCCTGCTATTCATTTTTATCGATTCTTTGAAAAGAGAAACATCTGCCTTATTGTAATCTTTCAGATCATAAGAAGATCCCACTTTAAAGGCCAGTAAATACATGTAGGAGTGGACCACTCCATTTTCAAAATCAATCAGGGTTCCCTGTAAATTTATAAAAAGGGATAAGCCTGTTAAGATAAATAAAACTGACATTATCCATAAATATCCCAGGGAAAGGAGTACAATTCCTGCAATTAGTAATACAAGTCCCGCAAAGGAAAGTCCTCCCTTGAATGTAGGCCCCCTGAAAATATCTATCAGATTCTTTTTCTCCATAAAAATTCACTTATTGAAAAGAATGTATTTCAATTCCAAAAGATCTTAGGTAAAAAAATTATCAATCCAATTACCAATGCAAAAACAGAGGCGATTAATACGGCTCCGGCTCCCATATCCTTTATTTCCTTAACAGATTCTCTTCTTTCCGGTGATATTATGTCACATGTCCTTTCAATCATAGAATTGAAAATTTCAACTGTAACAACCATGCTAATGGCAATTACCAATGCAATCCACTCCATTTTTGAAATACGAAAATAAAAACCTGCGACCATAACTACGATAGCTGCAAACAAATGTATCCTTGAGTTGTGTTCTTTAAGAATCAGGATTTTAATCCCATTGAATGCATATTTAAAACTTTTAAATCGTTTGATTATTGAGAATTTTTCGTTTTTCATATTGTAAACTTCAAATCATATTAAACTTTTTAATTCTTTGATTCTTCAATATCCTCAATTAAATCCGTACTATCCTCAATCCCAACACTTAATCGCAACATGGTATCCCTCAGCTTCCATTCCTTTTTCAATTCATCCGGATAATCCGCATAAATGGTTGTCCAGGGATGGATGATCAGGGTTTTATTGTCATTCAGATTGGTGGCCCGTTTAATGATTTTCAATTTATTCATAAATTTAAAACAAGCATCCTGAGAAACCAGATCGAAACTTAAAACCGTTCCGGGTACCCCATTGAATTGCTTTTCGGCTATGGAATAAAATTCTGACCCTGTCAGTCCGGGATAGTTAACTGCTTTTACCCATTCCTGCTCTTTAAGGTATTCGGCAATGCTAACACAATTATGATAACAGCGTTCCACTCTGAGATCCATTATGTCCAATCCAAGACTTTGCATCCAGGCGGTTTGAGGGGACATAGTGGGACCCAGTGTTCTGAATATTTCCTTTCTCATTTTTGCCACTAATGCATTTTCTTTATACTTTAAAGCAAAGCTTTCCATGGCAGGCACTTTTTCCCAATCCGTCAGACCATTATCAATTACAATTCCTCCAACAGATGTAGCTCCTCCGGATATAAATTTTGTGCTGGACAGAACTTCAATATTAACCCCAAATCTTTTGGAATTAAAAACGTTAAACGGAGTAATGGTCGAGTCCACAACCAAAAGAACCCCTTTTTGATCGGCAATGTTTTTTATCATTTCAAGATCAGCAATTTCAAGTTGAGGATTGGTAACCGTTTCAAAAAAGATTAGCCGGGTTTTATCATCAATGGAAGAAAGGATCTTTTCTTTATCCAGCATATTCACAAAGCGGGTTTCTACACCAATTTTCGCCATACTTTCTTTAAAGAGCCCATAGCTATGGGCAAAGAGTTTGGGAGAGCTGATGATATTATCCCCGCTTTGGGTAAGGGACATCATGACGGAAGTAATTGCTGCCATCCCGGAAGACATAGCAACAACCGCATGGGCACCAGTGATATTCTTTATTTTCTCCTCCAGGTATTCCACACTGGGATTTGTTACACGGGAATAGGCATGAGCTTTCTTCCTGTCCTGGAAAGCATCTGCAATATCTTCCGCAGAATCAAATTCAAAAGCCACATTTTCATAAACCGGAAAATGCAAAGAATTATGAGCATCTTTTTTAGGAAATGGAGTGTGAAGGGATCGGGTTGTGTAGCCTGTATGTTTTTTCATGATTCTGTTTTATATGTTGTGGATTTCTGGTTCGGAGTTGAGAATTTAATGTTTGTATATTTAAATTTTCTCTGCTTGTAGTTATGGTATAATCTGAAATTAAAAATATAGGTTTTATTTTTATTAAAGCCACGTTTCCTATGAATATCTGAGCCATTTTTCAGGAAACTAGTTTATTTTTTTCTTAATTTCAACTTTTTATACTCACCCATACCCACAAAAATGAAAAGAAGAGATTTCCTGCTCAACACTGCTATTGCAGCTGGCAGTGCAAGTATGCTGGGCACGCAAACCTTAAAAGCGGCAATAAAAGAATCTGAATTCCCAAATGAAAGAAAAGAGGCTTTTAATTTACTTTATGCTCCCCATTTTGGTATGTTTCGCCAATCAGCAGGTGAAGATCTTACAGACCAGATAAAGTTTATGCATGAGCAGGGTTTCCGGGCAATGGAAGACAATGGAATGAAGAACAAAAGCCTGGAAGATCAAAAACGAATTGCATCAACACTGGAAAAACTGGATATGAAGATGGGTGTTTTTGTTGCTCATAAAATTTACTGGAAGGAACCCAATCTTGCTTCAGGAGACAAAGAAAAGCGGGCTGAGTTTTTAAGCCAGATTAAAGAATCTGTTGAAGTGGCAAAAAGAGTAAATGCAAAATGGATGACCGTGGTACCCGGCCATGTCGATTTACAGCAGGACATCGGATTTCAAACCGCCCATGTAATTGAAAGTCTTCGTATGGCATGCGATATATTGGAGCCTCATGGATTGGTAATGGTTTTGGAACCTTTGAATTTTTTTAATCATCCGGGATTATTCCTTACTAAAATTCCACAGGCCTATGAGCTTTGCAAAGCAGTAGACAGTCCTTCCTGTAAAATTTTGTTTGATATTTATCATCAACAAATTCAGGAAGGTAATCTTATTCCAAACATAGATGAGGCATGGAGTGAAATTGGATATTTCCAGTGCGGTGATAATCCCGGAAGGAAAGAGCCTACTACCGGTGAAATAAATTATCAGAACGTGTTTAAACATATTTATAGCAAAGCAGCAACAGATATGATTGTTGGGATGGAGCACGGCAATTCCCGCCCGGGAAAAGAAGGTGAAATGAAAGTGATTGAAGCTTACAGAAAAGTTGATCCGCTTTAGGAAAACCGGAAAGAATATCCTGACCACCATAGGAACTATACCCTCAGGATAGCAATCTTACCGGGTCAGCTACGATTTTTCAAAACTATGAATAGCCGGAGGGTTTGGAATTATACATTCTTCATATAATTCAAGGTTTCAATGGGTTGAATTTATTTAATCAACGCCATATTAATGATTAAAAAAAGGGTGAATTTACATTCACCCTTTTAAATTATTACATAGGTGCCGTTCCCGGAACGGGTAACGAAAACTCCATATTTACCTTACCCATTTTGAGTTCTTTGGGTCCTAAAACCAATTCTGAAGCCATCATTTCTTCCATGGTCACTTCTTTTCCGGTGTAGGCAGAAATACGACCCATTATTCCGGAAAGACATGATTTGGCTGTGACCTCAGCTTCATTCATCGGACTATCTGTACGGATAGCTGTTACCATATCAATATGTTCCTGGTCGTAGGGAGAAATGGCCGGTTGATTTCTGGGTTCTCCGTTTTCATCCAGAGGATATTCATATTTCCATTTGACACTTCCTTCCGGATTAAAAATCGTATTCCTGGCATTGGTATATCCTTCCGATCCGCGAATGAACTCAGAAACATTGTTTACACAATCGTTGATCTGACGACACATGCTATGCATATGAACATCGCCTTCGTATACAAAATCGACACTAAAATTATCGTACTGATCACCGGTTACCCTTCTTTGCCTTGAACCCATGCCCACTGCTTTAACCGGAAATTTTCCAGTAAACCAGTTTGCCACATCGATATTATGAATATGTTGTTCCACAATATGATCGCCAGACAACCAGGTCCAGTTTACCCAGTCGCGAATCATAAACTCCATATCGGTCCAGTTTTCTTTTCTGTCTTTATGCCAGAGTTTAGATTGGTTCCAGTAAACATTGGCCGATACTATATCCCCAATCCATCCGCTATAGACTCTTTTATAAGTTTCAATGTAATCATGCTGGTGTCTTCTTTGAGTACCTGTTACCACTGTTAAACCAACACTTTCGGCTTTTTTCGCAGATGCAATAATGGATCTTGCCCCAACAGGATCAACACAGACAGGTTTTTCCATAAAAACATGTTTACGTGCTTCAATTGCTGTTTTAAAATGCTCAGGTCTGAAATAGGGCGGTGTTGCAAGAATTACCACATCAATGTCCTGTTCGATAACTCTTTTAAACGCATCAAATCCGGTAAAACACATTTCATCAGAAACAACATTACCTGTTTGTTCCTCAATTCTTTTTTTGCTGCTTGCCAACCGGTCTTCAAACATATCCCCAAGGGCCACAATACTTAATCCTTCCCCTGCATTCAGGTAGTTTATTGCAGCTCCTGTACCTCTTCCGCCACATCCTATAAGTCCGGCTTTTAAGGGTTTTCCATCCGGTGCTTTTTCAAGCAGAGGGGGTATGCCGGGAGCCTCTACCAATTTGTCCCCGGAACAGGCATTTAAAAGAACCCCTGCCCCTACAGCACCCATAGCTCCGACAACGGCAGCATTGCCAAAAAATTCTCTTCGACTGATTGATTTTTTATTTTTACTCATAATAAGTTGATATTTAGTTATTGATTCAAGCCCTTATATTCGCAAACAACTCTGAAACCTACATGTATGGCGTCGGAATACCACCAGGTGGATTTAGGCATCTGAGGATCTGTTTTCAGCCAGGTTTTAGTGCGGGTATAATCTCTTGCCGCCACCCTTAGGTCAACCGCATCAGCTTTAAAAGATCCACCCCTGACAACATGCTCATCTCCTTCGGAAGGTCCTTTTGGATCTTTGATTCCCTGCTTATAATTATTGTAGACATCGAATTTATAGAAATCCTGACAGAACTCCGCAACATTTCCCAACATATTTATCAACCCAAAAGGATTAGGATTCATACCCCCGGGCTCTCTGGATTTTCCAAGACTGTTCTCTTTATAAACGACATAGCTGTTAATTACAGATGTATCCACACCAAAAATCTTTTTCATAAATCCTTCTGAGCTGTAATCCTTTACTTCTCCTTCAAAGAAATATGTGGATTCCGTTCCTCCCCTGGCGGCATATTCCCATTCAGCTTCAGTGGGAAGCCTGTATTTTTTCCCGGTCTTCATACTCAGCCATTCGCAATATACTTCTGCAGCATGGTGAGACATGGTTATGGCGGGTCTTTTTCCTCTTCCCCAACCCTGGCTGGGATCACCCCATGGGGGTGTAGGACCGCTGATGCCATCTACCATAGCCAGGTCTTCAGCTGACATTCTTCCTTCACTGGCAGTTTCGGTAAAAAATGCCAGGAATTCATCCCAGCTGACCTCAACTTCCGCCATAAAGAAATCAGAAATCTCAACTTCTGCCTGTGGACCTTCATCTTCATCTCTTCCTTTTTCTGATTCCGGACTTCCTAACAGAAATTTCCCCCCGGGAATTGCCTTCATATTAAAACTTACTGAAGTGCCGGGTATGGTTTCTGTGTATTCAGAAAACCCCTCTACAACAGCCGGTCTTTCATAAAGGGTGTCAATCTTAGCGTCTTTTCCAAAATCAAGGTTATGTGCATGGATATTCTCAGAATAATGCCCGACCGATAAATGACAATTTATACAATGGAGTTCTTCTTCATTATCTGAATAATATATATGCGCATCTTCTCCTTCAGTGGTAAGCTCTATGGGAAAAAGGTTTTGATGACATTTTATGCAGGATTCCTCGAAGGTGTGATGAACTGCAAATTCAACACTGGATTTTTGCTCCCAGTTCAGTTTCTTTACATCTTTAAATATTGTACCATAAACATCCCTTAAGCCGGTTTTTACTTTTTCGGGAAGTTTGCCATGTCCTGCGGGAGGTAAATGACATTCCACACAATGGACAACAACCCCACTCTTGTTATCATAATGGGTCGACATTTTCCAGCTTGTGACAGAATGGGGATGCACATTATGACAGGAGGCACAAAACTCATCGGTATTGGTTGCCTGAATAGCCTTATTTCCCGACAGACCCATGATTAATGCAATCAAAGATCCCAGCAGGAAAAACAGGACCGATTTTCTTTTAAAAAATGGAACTTTTTTTCTCACTTTGCTTTAAAATTCAGTTTGTGCAATTAAGTATTTCTGAATTCAGAATTAAAATAGTTAGCTGCAGTAGGATTGGAAAAAGTGTAAAGGAAAAAAATCCCCGGCAGAGTTCAAATAATTCATGTCAATTTAAAACAGTTCTAAAGAGAAAAAATTGCATAATTCCTTATCTGTCAATCACTTCAAAAGGCACTTGCAATCTTTCGCCCTTTTCGTCCACCAATATCAGCAAGTGCTTTCCTTCTGAAGGTTGCACTGATATTTGATGAAAATCATTGGTTTTCTGAATAAATTCTTCATCAATTGACCAGAAAATGGTTCTTTCGGGATGACGATGGGCAGCTTCAAAGACGACCTTGCCTTTTTCACCGGATAGTTCCCGTGGCACATAAATAATGGAATTTCTCACCGGGTAAATAATCTGTAAATTCGAAATCCCTTCTTCTTCCCCGCAGGTTTTCGCCATCGGGGGCAGGCTTTTAAAGGAGGAATTTTTTTTGAGGTGAAACCATTCCTGGGCAGGAGGAAGCACAAACCATTTTTCCTGAATCATTTTATTTACCGGGTAACATCCCGCATTTACCCGGAATTTTTTCTCTTCATCAAGATGAATCATCCTGTGATATGGACATGCTGTTGTGTTTAATCCGGCGGGACTCACCCAGACTGTATCAGTTTCCTCACAATTTCTTCCTGCCTTATGCCCTGATTTTTGACAAACAATGGTTTTTCGCAAATCATCATAAGGTACTTCATACCAGGTGGTAGAAGGTAAAATATTAAGTATGTCAAACAGGATGGGTGCAGCTGAATTTATTCCGGTCAGGCCAGGCCTTCCTTCACCACTGGCATTCCCGGTCCATACTGCCACCGTAAATTCCGGCATACAGGCAACAGCCCATCCATCCCGAAAGCCAAAGCTTGTACCAGTTTTCCAGGCAACTCTCCTGGGTGAAGTAAAATTTTCCCAGCCGGATTCAGTTTCCGGACGATTCACTTTCCTCATCGCCTCAAAAGTAAGCCATACAGAACCTGCTCCAATTTTTCCCTGTTCTTTAGCTATTGCAGGAGTTTGTTTGTGTAAACTTTTTTCAATTTTAATTTCTTGCCAGTCTTTGTCAAAATAAAAACCTCCCGAGTGATTATATGAATTCAAAACCCTGGAAAATGATGTATAAACTTTGGCCAGATCCCATAGACAGGTTTCCGCTCCCCCTAAAATAAGGCTTAAACCATAATGCTCGCTCGAATAATTCATTGTCGTAAAACCCAGTTGATGCAAATCATCCAGAAATCGTTGTTGCCCGTAATCCTGGAGCATTCTCACAGAAGGTACATTGAGGGACCTGGCAAGTGAATTGGATGCGCTAACTACCCCATCATAATCCCGCTGGTAATTTTTCGGACTATAGCCCCTGAACCTGGTTGGGATATCCGGAATCAGGGTGTTGGGTAAAATCTCTCCCCGGTATTGCATTTCGGCATATAGAAATGGTTTCAGAATGCTTCCGCTGCTTCTCCTGGAATGGATAACATCCACATCACCTCCATATTCAGGTTTGTCCGGATTTCTGATATTACCGATGTAAGCGAGGATTTCCGAATTGGTAGCATCCACCACCAAACATGCAGCATTGTGAACCTGGTTTGCATACAAGCTGCTTTTATGAACAGATAAAATATCATTTATTTTGGCCTGTAAATCTTTATCAATGGTAGAATTAATTCTGTTATGGCTTTCATTTTGTTCAAAATATTGGGTGAGGTGGTAAGCTGAATTGGGAAGCGGATGTGGATTTTCGGGTATATCTTCCAGAATGGAAAGTTGGTAGGTTTGTTTATCAATTATTTCTTTTTCAAATAGCCTGCCCAGCAACCGGTTCCTTTTTTCAAAGAGGTTTTCCCGGTTCCGGCCCGGGTGAATTAAGGCTGGTGAATTAGGTAAAACAGCCAGCATAGCCGTTTCGGCCCAGCTAAGGTTTTCAGGATTTCTGTCAAAATATCTCCAGGAGGCGGTCTCGATACCAACGACATTCCCTCCAAAGGGAGCGTTCCCGGCATATAAATTCAATATCTCTGTTTTGGAAAATCGCAGTTCAAGTCTTAAGGTAAGAACTATCTCAATTAGTTTTTCCAAAACTGATCTTTTCTTTCCTTTCCTCGACAATCGGATTACCTGCATACTCAGCGTACTCCCTCCGCTGACAATTTCCCTGGCTTTGAAATTCTGATACAGGGCTCTAAGAAGTGACAGGGGATTGACTCCCGGATGAAAATAAAAATATTGATCTTCAAAATTCAGAATACAGATTTCAAATTTATCGGGAACGGAATCAGGCTGAGGAAACCTCCATTGTCCATCCCTGGCAATTCTGGCTCCCAGTAATTCGCCATCCCGGTCAAAAACTACGGTTGAAAATGGATCTTTGAACAAAGGATCCGGTAATGAGCGCCAGAATCCAAGCGATAAAATTAAAATTCCGGCCATAGCCAGCCAGCTTGTTTTCTTAATTTCTGAAATCCTCAAAATTTCCTTTCCATTTTAATTTCAGTTTATTCTCCTGGTTTTACCACCTCTACCCATCTGCCGGGGATTAATGCTGAAATATCTTTCCTGTACATTGCTTCACATCCCACTCCGGGAAGATAGAATTTTCCTTCATAAGTGGCCGTCAGCTTTACAGCAAAAGTTTGAGATTCTCTTCGTCCCAAATTAAAATAACGGTAAATCCTGTCGTCTCTTATATCTTCGTATGAAGCCTGACTATAATTTCCAATTCCTGTCTCAAACATTCTCATATTCTGGATTTCCCATCCTGAGGGGAAAATCTGGCTTATCGCCATATCACGATAATATCCCAGTATTCCCGGATTACTTACCCTCACCAGAGCTATAAAATCGGTTCCCTGTTCCAGTTTGGAAACATTTATACTTGCTCCATCCATGCTTTTATAGCTTACAGACATTCCCAGGTTATTTGAAAATTCCTTTTCCTCACCGGCCAGGGGAACTCCTGAAAGACTGAGCCGGCAAAAAAGACTGCTGTTTCCTTTATTTGTGATTTTTATTTTTGATGTTTTAGCATCCTTAAAATCACGTTCCATAACTGAAGCCGGATGTTTTGTTGCTGCATGTTCCTCTTTCTCATTATTCCATGCATAATCATAGCGGATCTCTTTCCCGGTATTGGAAACGCCCAGATATTTTGACATTGCCATCAGACCATAAGCAGTTGTTTGAGTCGAATACCAGGATTCAGAACTCAGTTGTTCAGCGATGTATTCAACCAGAGGAACAGCCTTTGCTTTCTCATCTAGCAGGGTAAGAATTTCAAGGCAAATTGCCCGGTCTCTCAGTCCGGATCCAAAAGTATATAAGTTTGGTGTGGTATACTGATTCCAGCTTAATTCCAGCTTTTTAACCAGCTCCATAGCCGCTTCCTTTTGTCCTGCATGAACATAAGCACCTGTTAAATGCCAGCCCGCCATATTGTTAAGCTCCGGGATTTCCCTGAGTCTGTTCATGGATGCCAGATCCGGCTCACCTGCGAGTGCAAGAGTATATAGCCTGTATGCCTGGGTCATTTCAAGAGACCGTTTATGCCAGTTGGATTCGAACTTTGTATTTGACCATTTTCTTGAGCTCTTTTTCTGATACTTTATCCAGTCATTGATCATACCCCGGGGAATTTCATAACCCTTCTCTTTCGCCTCAAGCAGAAAATGTCCGGCATAGCAGGTGCTCCAGTCATTTTCAAGGGTGGAATTGGGCCAATACCCAAATCCTCCTGAAGACAACTGAAAGCTTTTTAAACTTTTGATAGCAGATTTAACATTTGCTTCGGTCATTTGCTTCATTTTCTCGTTTGCCTCCACTACATCCGTTAGATACAATTGTGGAAAAGCAGCTGAAGTAGTTTGCTCCACGCATCCATGCGGATATCGCAGGAGAGATTTCAATCTTCTCCCAAAATCAAAGGGCGGGATGGAAAAGACCTCTATAATTCCTGTATTAGTTCCTTCCATACCCGGCAGGCTTATTTCCTTTTCCCAGGTTTCTCCCGGTTCTATACTGCCATATTGGTATTGGGTCACTTCAGGATTTGGTGATCGTACTATTATTTCTGTATTATGATAGGCACTTTCATTCCCTGATTTTACATTTACCTTTATTTGGGCTACCCCGGTCTTTTCTTTTATTTTTAATCTAAATGTAATCGTCTGATCTCCAGGAGAATCAAAAAGTATTTCCTGTTTTGGACTCTGGATTTCAACCAGATCGCCGGTTTCCACCTGAACCTGAACTTTTTTTACCGTCTCCTCCATTGCAAATACCGTAACCGGCAAGGCCACTTCTTCGCCGGGACCAAGAACACGAGGTAATGTTGACAGTACCATCAGGGGTTTTCTTACGGCGGTGGTTTTTTCTGTATTTCCGTAGGCCCCGTTCTGACCTGCAACGATCATGGTTCTTACTGAACCAATGTAATTAGGAATTTTAATTTTATGAGAATTTCTTTTCCCTTTTTCCAGGTGAAAGGGACCTATTACGCGTACCATCGGAGGAAATCTGTTTGCACTTTTCCTGGGTTCAGCTGACTCCTCATCCATGCCACCTCCGATACTGAAGACTCCGTCTATCCTGCCTCCGAAGGCACCCAGAACAAAATCATACATATCGTAGGTACTGACACCCAGTGCCTCCCTTGCATAAAATTCCTGCCATGGATCCGGAGTTTTATAGCCGGTAAGATCCAGTAAACCCTCATCCACAATGGCTACTGTATAGGTCATTTCTCTTCCATCCTTTTCCTTGATCTCCAGTTTTATGGTGGATTCCGGTTCAAGAATATCAGGCATGGTCAAAACCGGAGTAATCCTTGTAAGCGGATCTTCCACCAGGATGGGAATTACCCCGTACATTCGGATGGGAAGATCGTTGGCCGTTTGGGAATGAGGCTGAATCAGGCTTACATTGGCATATACATTTGGAGTCATTTCTTCTGTAATAGTGAAACTAAAGGACGTTTCTTCTCCCGAGGCTTTTATCCAGTAATGATCAAAAACTTTTGTCCCGTTCTCTATACTTAAGAAAACCCTTCCTTCACCCGAAGTGGGGATAGTTAAGGTAGCGGTTTCTCCAACTTTATACTTTGTCTTATCAGAAGAAAAAGGAAGGATATTTGCAGATTGTGGATCTTTCCTGTTACTTCTTCCGGCATAGCCTGGCCAGTCGAAATACACCGTTTGGGTGGCAGAATGCCCCCCGGTTTCATCCTTTACCAGAACCAGGTACCTGCCCCATTCAGGATACTCAATTCTCATTTTGAACTCTCCCTCACCCTCAGAATTTGTTGAAATGATATCACTGAATACCTGGTACTTTTCCGGATTTCCGGTATATGAGGCCAGATTTTCATTTGAGCTGTGCCACCACCATCTCCAGTTTAGCTTTAATACCTTAACCGAGATATTGTTTCTTTTCACTGGCTGACCCTTTTCATCCAGGCTGACAATTTTAAAAGTCTGAAGCGTATCGGTAATAAGCATTCCGTACCTGTCTCCCTCCGGTTTTTTAATCCCGGTATATACCTCATAAGGAGAATAGGGTATAGAAAATTGGTTGATACTAAAATTGCCTCCTTCTTCAAATGCCCGGGTAGTAAAAATAGCTCTTAACATCCCCTGGCTCCTGTTTTTCATATCGATGGAAGTATTTATTTCAGCCTCTCCCATACTATTAACACGAGAATCAAAAATAACCCTGTCCCTGCTTGAGAAATTCTTTGTCCGGTCAGAAAAGGAATATTCCGGATACTTTTCAAAGCGGGTGTTCATAGCCCTGAAATTGACTTCAACCACAGATTTAAGGTTCTTTGCCACAGATCCATGAAGCCATTTTATTTCAAGTTTTCCTTTAAGTCTTTTATCCTCAGAGCCCAGCTTTTCTTTTCCAAAATCCAGTTTAATTTTTAAGCGATTGGGTTTTACCGTTTCCACCCTCAGATTCTTATAAAAATGGACTCCGCCTACGCTAACTTTCAGGTTCCAGTTTCCGGTTGGATCATCGGGTCGGGTTATGGTAGTAAAATGGTAGAATGAATGAAAGCTTTTTGTAAGAGTTACTTTCTTTTTAAGCTTTCCAAGCGGATCTCTTAATTCGAAACTCACCGGGTGATCTTCGGGCAGACTCTTTAGCTTATCTTCCAGGATAAAGTGGACAAAAATGCTGTCCCCGGGTCTCCATACCCCACGTTCGCCATAAATATATCCCTTTATTCCCTTCCGGGAAAATGCCCCTCCAACATCAAACTGACTTAATGAAACCGTATTATTACTTCCCAGGTTCAGATATCCCCTCTGATCATCTTTTTTGGCAATAAGCAAATAGGGCTGATCTTCCAGCTTAATTTCTGCAATCCCTTCATTGTTGGTAGTGAGTGAAGCTAACAATTGCTGTTGATAATTATATAATTCCAGTTTTACACCGGATAATGTTTCGGTCGTGCGTAAATCAGTTACCGCAAACAACATGGATTTATCCTGACCCTTTTTTGAAATGATCCCTAAATTGGAAGCGAGTATATTTCTGGCAACTTTCCGGTTGTAATAATTGAAGTATGAGTCGGTACAAGGGTTATCCCTCTCATTCCAGTTATAATAATTGTTTTCATACTCATAATCGTAATAAGAATTTGTGGCATCCCAATAGGCCAGATCCCTTTCATTTATGCCATCAAAATCATTACGGGAATCCTGAAGATTATCTGCATTATCATCCGGACAGTGAAATAATGAATGTTTTTTCCGGATACTTAATTCAACCCTGTAAATGGCACCGGGTTCAGCTTTAATCAGTTTTGAAAGGTCCAGGGAAAAAGCGTTCCATTCACCAAAGTTTATCGCTCTTTCCGGAATTAAATCCACGGTTTTCTTTAGGATTAATCTACCGGCTCTTTTTAACTGGCTCGAACCGGAAAGTGAGTTAACCTGAAGAAATTGCGCAATGTTATCCTCGAAGATCTTAATAATTTTTACATCAACCGCCTTAAGATTCACCGCTTCAAATGGAAATAATAAACGTTCCGAATCCGGCAGAATAACTCCATTCCCAATTAATCTTACTTCGGGTTTCAATTCTTCAAAATTCAGGCTTATGCTTTTGCTGGTATTATTTTTAAATCCCAGTACATTTTTAATTCCGGCTTCAATCCTTAGTTCCAGCGTTCCATATTGTCTGATGTTTGGGTAAACTTTGATTTCATTATCAATCACAGTAAAATCGAGGTTGGTATTGTTACTCAGTGAAATTAATCCGGGTAAATACTGAGAGCTACTGATGGGATCAGAAAAGATGAGAGAAATATATTGCTCCGGTTGCTGTACGATGCTGTGTTCCATGAAAATAAAATCCCCCAAAGCAGGGATGGAATACTCACGGGATCCTTTAAAGTCCATTCCCAGATTCTTCCCATCCCACAATATTTCAACTACTTCTTTACTTTCTTTTCTCTCCACACTGTCAATAGTAAAGGCATGTTCCTTATCAGAAATATGATCCCAGCTGATATTTAAAAACCGATTATTTTGTTCTGCAATCACAATATCTTCAAGCTCTTCAATCTTTACCATATCCGATACATATAATTTTCCTTTTATGGAATTCCAGATCAGGTTGGTTGAGCTGTAAGATTTAAGACCTTCGATATCCAGAGATATATTTAAGGGAATGGTATTAAAACTGAACTCAAAATCCTTTTCCTTGGAATGATTCAGTTTGGAAAGCTTCAATTTCACTTTGAATTCCGTTCCGGAAGGCAGGCTTGAAGAAGGTTTGAACTCCAGGGTACGGCTGTCAAGCCAGGTGACTACCCCTTCCAGCTTTGGACTAAATTCAAAAACATCGTTTTCGATCGTTTCATTCGCATCGTATTCTTCTTTTAAATCATTGCTGAGCCTGACCTGGATAGTCGACTGATTCGAGATCAGACCGGAGGTAAAAGCAGAAATGGACGGATTGTAATCCGGTTGCTCTGTGGATGATTTGGGTGAGCGGGTATCGCATGCGGAAATCAATAAAAGTAAAAATAAATATAACAGATTGAAATTAAATGACTTGGTAATCATGGGCGGGTAGTATTAAATGTTCTATATAAATTTATAGAAATTTTTAGTCCCAGCCTAGAAACATCTGAATATTAGGAGTGTTTTTTTAATTGTTCCAGGCAGTTCTTTACCGCTTTTTCAATTATTTGAAAAGAAATAATTTCACTGGCAGTGAAAATAAGAAAAACAGAAAATGATTTTCCGGACACGGGGATCAGATCTTTATTTAATCTGAAAGCCTCTTTCATTCTTCTTTTCAAAAGATTCCGGTGAACAGCCTTTTTAAAATTTTTTTTAGGAACGGAAAATCCGACTTTCAATCCCGAGCCGTCATCATGACTTTCTTCAGCGAAAATCATTTTAACCGGGAAGTTATTAAATGACTTACCCGATTCAAAAAGTGTATGAATTGATTTACGATGTTTAAGCCTGAACTTTGAGGGAAAAGAATATTGGCTCATTCATATGAAGCTAAAACAGAATAAGAAGAAAGGTAAGCTTCCTGCTTATTTTTTTCCGTTTTTATTAAAGTCCTTAATAAACATTTCCAGCGCCATCGTCATTGATGGAGCATTCGGTGAAGGAGCAGTGATATCCAGTCTTAAACCTGCTTCTTCAGCTGCTTTTGCGGTTTTTTCTCCCCAGGAGGCAATTTTGGTATTGTTTTGCTGGAAATCAGGAAAATTCTGAAATAATGATTTAATTCCTGAAGGGCTGTAAAATACCAGTATATCATAATTTACTTCTGCAAGATCCGACAGATCACTGCTGATGGTTTTATAAAATACTGCCTTGGTATATTTTATTTCATTTTCATCAAGAAGAGTAGGAATATCTTCTTTATGTGCACTTGATAAGGGCACCAGGTATTTCTCATCTTTATGCTTCCTGATACTATCCATCAGATCCGGTAATTTTCCGGTTGAACTATAAAATATTTTGCGTTTCCTGTATACTATATACTTTTGAAGATAGTAAGCAATCGTTTCAGAAATGCAGAAATACTTCATCGTATCGGGAATGGTACTTCTCATTTCGTCTGAAACCCTGAAAAAATTATCAATGGCATGCCTGCTGGTAAAAATTACCGCAGTATGAGCGAGAATATCCACACGGGATTGTCTGAATTCTTTAACTGAAACACCCTCAACCTGAATGAAAGATCTAAAATCAATCTTTACATTATTTTTCTCTGCAAGCTCAAAATAGGGGGATTTGTCTGAAGCTGGTTTTGGTTGAGAAACCAAAATTTTCTTAATTTTCGTCATACAATTCTGCAACTTAAATGGTTAAGAAACCTCCGCCAATAAAAGTATAAGTTTAATTATTACCCAAACAGGTAAAATTTCAAGGGTACAAAGGTATAAAATAAAATAGAAAAATGAAACGGGTGTTTTATTAATAAATATGAGGGCTCTGATAATTCTTAAAATAAAAATTCCGAAAACAGTAATCAGACTTATAACGACAACTATTAATTGGGTGACATCCAGCGTATAGGCGATGAGGAGGTTGAAAGGGACAAATACAATTCCCAATATTTTATTATACAAAAAGTTATGAAACAGGGCTTCGTTAAAGATCTTATTCTGATTAAAAAACAGCGCGGTTCCCTTATAAAGTAGAATTCTTAAAATGCTCAGGGACAATAAAAAACCGCTATATATCAGATATGTCTGGAATGTCTTATAATTAAAAAAAGAGAGATCGAAAAAATCTAAAATCAAGAAAAGGAATATCCCGCCACTTAAATAATAAACCAATCCAAAGAAATTTGATACTCTTTTTTGAACCTGGTTAGGACCTTTATACACTTTTTGAGAAAGCTGGAAATTAAAACAAGAATTAAATAATTTTCCGGTAAAGCGGGTATAAATGATATTTACCCAGGCAAATGAAATCAGAATAGCAATGGAAATATATAATATCCATTCGGTGCTTACACTTTTATCAATAAATTCCATCTTCGGATAACGATTACTTCCCGGTTCTTCTTCCGTAATCAGGACAGGAGTGCGCGGTTCATTCAAACTGATCATTGAATCCCCGTTTATTGCATGTATTCCTAAAGTGTCTGGCTCCAAAAGTGAATAATTTTGGCAAATTTAATAATAAAACCTGTAGAAGTCGGAATGAATGATCCGGATAAATGACAAGGAAACTTCTTTTTTTAAAACAGGATCCGGATTCTAAAAATATTTCTCCCCTAACAGGTTGTTTGCCAATCTGCTGGCGCCGATTCTGAACCGGGACGGATTCAGCCAGTCGTTCCCCAATACTTCGTTTACAATCAGGTAATACTGAATGGCAGTGGTGGCATCGGAAATCCCGCCTGCAGGTTTAATTCCTGCTACCCTTTTGGTTTTAAGGAAATGTTCTTTTATTGCCTGGCACATTATATATACGGCTTCAGGATTTGCTCCTTCTCCATTTTTACCGGTAGAGGTTTTAATGAAATCCGCTCCTGCCTCCAGTGAGATCAATGAAGCAAGCTTAATATTGTCAAAAGAATTCAGAGCTGACACTTCCAATATGACTTTTAAATGGGCTTCCCCGGCTGCCTTTTTTAACTCCTGGATTTCCTTAAAAACATCCACATAGTTTCCGCTTAAAAATTTTCCGACCGACATGACAACATCCACTTCATCGGCCCCTTCTTTCACTATTTTCCTGACTTCGCTGATTTTTACATCAAGAAAGGTCTGGGAGGAAGGAAAGCATGCTCCAACGGAAGCAATTTTAACATTTTCATTATTGAGTTTGGTCTTTAATAATGGAACAAAAACCGGGTAAACACAGATCGCTGCGATATTTGGTAGTTCAGGGAATTTCTGTGAAAGTGAGTTTACCTTATCAACAAGTTTACCAATCTTTTCATCTGTATCACTTACATCAAGACTGGTTAAATCAATTAAACTGAAAATTTTTCTAAAGATGGTTTTATCCTTTAATTCTTTAGACCTTTCAGTAATACCCTCGATTATTTCTGTAATTTTTATCTCGTTTATTTCAAGATTAAAATCTGCCCTTTTCATATTTTTGACTGTAATTTTTAGTTACTCTTATCCAGTTTATTATTCTTTATATGTCTGGAACTATCCCTTTTTGTTTTTTTCTCCAGGTTTTCCTGAAATGCTTTTGTCAGGTCAACTCCTGTTTGATTAGCAAGGCATACCAGAACAAACAGTATGTCTGCCATTTCATCCTCCATGGAAAGGTTTTTATCAGATTCCTTAAAAGACTGATCTCCATATTTCCGTGCCATGATCCTGGCCAGCTCTCCTACCTCTTCAGTCAGAACAGCCATATTTGTTAACTCACTAAAATATCTGACCCCAAAGGTCTTTATCCACTGATCCACCTTTTCCTGAATTTCAGCAAGTGTCATTATTCCTTGTTTTTAGAATCCATCATTATGGTAACAGGACCATCGTTTATTAGTTCTACATCCATCATATCCCCAAACACTCCACCTGCAATTCTTTTTCCTGATATTTCTGACAGGCTTTCCATAAAACTCCTGTAAAGAGGCTCTGCTATTTCCGGTTTCGCTGCTTTCATATAGGAAGGCCTGTTTCCTTTTTTCGTACTTGCATGCAAAGTAAACTGCGAAATTACCATAAAATCTCCATTAATATCAATAATACTTTTATTCATTTTTCCATTTTCATCAGAAAAAATTCTCAACGTACTTAATTTGGATGTCAGCCAATTTATATCGCTTGCATTATCGTTTTCCTCAACACCCAGGAAAATGAGCATACCCTGCTGTATTTTTTCCGAATGTCCGCTGGAACAATTTACTGAAGCTTTCGAAACTCTTTGTACTATCACTCTCATGAAAAAACAGTATAAAAATCAAAGTTATAAATTTTGAATCAGGAGTATTTCCTTTTTTGACCAGAAAGGCTTTTTAAAGGATTGAATCCTTTAGATAAGGGATGTAAATACATGTCAGTTAAATTTATAGTTTGTACATGAAATCCTCAAAATGAAATAATAAATCATTTTTAGGGGATTGAACATCAGGGGATAAAAAATCTCCATTTTTTACTTACCCAGGGCTCACCGGCGTAATCAATTCCTATCCTGGGAGCCGATTCAATTACCGGAGGCATAACTCCCTCTTCCAGCCAGATCCTGTTTGAATCCAGGAGGGATTCCCCGTTAAATGATCCATTAATTCCTAAAAACTTTGTGAGTCTGCCGGGACCGGAAACCTCTTTTAATCCGCGTATCAGAACAGCCTGGGGAATATTCTCCGGACCGGTTACAATATTGAGCATCCAGTAAATACCATAAATAAGGTACATGTATATTATTCCGCCTTCATTGAACATAACTTCTGTTCTTTTCGTTTTTCCCTTGCTGGCATGGCAGGCTTTATCTTCAAATCCCCTGTAAGCTTCTACATCTGTTAAGGTAAAGGAAGATATTTCATTCCCCATCCTGAATAACAATTTTTTACCGGGGAGTTCCGGGGCTATTTCAAGCACATCCCTGGTATAAAATTCTTTGGCTAATCTCTTCATCGGGGTAAAACTAATACTCCTCTTTATCTTCTTTTTCTATCCATTTGGTAAAGGCCGTTTTTCCTTCCAGACTTAAAGCCTGTATCATAGGAAGACTTCTTTCCTGCACCGTTCTTGAGAATTCCCTGTAAATGGCTGAATCATCAAATCCGGCTTCCTTTGCGTCATTATGATCGGCTGCATAATAAACATGATCCAGGTGGGCCCAATAAATGGCGCCCAGGCACATCGGACAGGGTTCACAGGAAGTATATAAATCACAGCCTTCAAGCTTCCAGTTTCCGGCAGATTTTGCCGCATCTCTTATGGCCAGTATTTCAGCATGTGCTGTCGGATCATTCATTTCAGTAACACGATTTCCGGAACTGGATATTATTTGGTCTCCCTTAACAATTAAGGCTCCAAAAGGGCCTCCTCCTTTATCCACATTCGCTTTGGCAATTTCAATTGCCATTTTTAGATATTTCTCATTCATTTTTTTTCTCTTTGTCCCGCGCAAATAATAATAAGGAATAAAAAAACATGAAAAATGAAACTCCAGTTTGAGTTTCAAGGGTATCTTCATTAATTAATGAGATCATGGCGATACTCATAAAAACAATAATCAGGTATTCCTTCCACATTTTCTCATAAAATACCGGTCCGAATAAGGCTGTCATAGATAATAGAAAACCAACTATTCCAAACGAAAGAAAGAAGGTAATGTATTGGTTATGAGCCCTCCTTCTGTAAATCTTTGACAGGGATGAACCGGTAGATTCATAATATTGATTAAAAGAGTTTTGAACATCTCCCGTTCCTACTCCAAAAATCCAATTCTTTTTGATTATATATTTAGCTGCATCCAGATAAGCAATTCTTTGTGCCACGGAATGTCCGGTTGGATCTCCACCTTTCAGGTAGCTGTCAATTTCCCATATTATTTCATATATCCGTGTATAAAGGCTGAAGCGGTTCAGAAATAAATAATTGGCTTTACCATTTTCAATGGCTTCAATATCTCTTTCAGCTAAGGAAGCCACCCCGGCAGAATCCTTTCTCTCTCCAACAGAAGTCAGATATCGGATCAGAGTATATTTTATCCATTGGTTTTTCCGGTCCAGTTCATCATACTTTATCTCACTGATCTTATTCCATTCCTGGCTCAGCTCCTTTTCACTGAGATATAACCATACATAGTGTCCGTTCTCTCTGGCTGTTTTGGTTGTATCGTGATAATATGGATTTCCTGATATACTTGTTTTTTCAAGCTTTGAAAAATCGACATCTTCGGTTTTATAAAACTTTTTCACCGAAGTAAGGAGAAAAACAACAATCAATAAAGGTATCAGTATACTGACAAAGCGAATAGCTCTTTTTATCCCTATCCTGTTTATCCGGGAAGAATAAATCCATGCCAGTATTAAGGCAAGGCTGATTAGAATAAATAAACCTGTCAATGACTTTAACAGGACCAGGAATAATACCAGCCAGAAAATAAATCCGCCATAAACCAGTTTTAAGGTGTTCGCTATTCTTAACTTTTCCTGAGTATTAAATATGTAGTATAAAATGATAAATACGGATAGATTTACCATCAGGGCAAGTCGTATATGAGAGATAAATATGGAGATATCCCTGAAGTCGTAGTATTCATAAGGAATAATACCCATAAAAATGGCCAGTGAAATTAAAGTGGAAACTATGGTAGCTGTGGCAAATAATAAAAGAATAAATCTTAACTGCAATTTGGTAAATGGACGACTGGTCGCGAAAATAACCGGCAGTATCAATATGGGTAACTTTATTTTCAGGTCATGGAGTGCGTAATTAAAATTCTCATTCTGGGTATAAATTAAGCCGATCAGATGAAGGAAATACAGGCTTATGATTATTAATACACTTTTACGTTTCTTTAAAATTCTCCATTTTCCGGCAAAATCCCCTTCCCTCAACCAATTCAATATAAGCAATATTTCTGCTGCACTGGTTGTAAATATTGATAATGGAAGGCTTGCTGCCAGTAATAAAACGGAAAAATAATATACGTTTGAGGATGAGAGTAATTTCTTTAAATCCATTCACCTAAAATTTTAAACCGCAAATTTTGCAATATTTTTATATATCCCGTCCTGTTTCCCGATATTTTTACTCATGTTTTATAAGTAAATATACTTTCTTTCAGGCTATTTATGAGGAATTTAATGTTTAGATAAAAATATTGTTCATAAGTTGTTAATTTAAGAAAAATAATTGTACTTTTGCAGTCCATATTTTTCAGGGTATACTGAAAAAAGGTAATTTAAAATTAAAAATACACGAGGGTGGATACATTAAGTTACAAAACAGTTTCAGCGAATAATGCGACTGTTACAAAAGATTGGTTAGTTGTTGATGCAAAGGATGAGATTCTTGGAAGACTTGCTTCCAGAGTGGCTTTTTTATTAAGAGGAAAGCATAAAACGAATTTTACTCCTCATGTAGATTGTGGTGACAATGTTATCATTATCAATGCAGAAAAAATCAGAATGACCGGAAAAAAACTGACAGATAAGAAATATGTGAGTCATAGTGGCTATCCGGGCGGACAAACAACCAGGAATCCTAAAGATTTATTGGAGAAAAAACCAACAGCGGTTGTTGAAAGAGCTGTAAAGGGAATGTTACCGGGAAATCGTTTGGGAGCAGAGCTTTTCAGAAATTTATTTGTTTATGCCGGTGAAGAGCACAAGCATGAGGCACAACAGCCAAAGAAAATTAATTTGAACGACATTAAATAGTTAAGATGGAAGTTATCAATACCGTAGGCAGAAGAAAATCTTCAATTGCACGCGTTTATTTAAGCGAGGGAAAAGGACAAATCGTTGTCAACAACAGAGATTTCAAAGAATATTTCCCAAGTGAAATTCTTCATTATATCGTAGAACAGCCCCTGAACACTCTTGATGTAAGAGAAAAATACGACATCAAAGTAAACCTTTCAGGGGGTGGCATATCAGGTCAGGCTGAAGCATTAAGACTTGGAATAACCAGGGCCCTTATTGAAATTAATCCTGAAGACAAAGCAGCATTAAAAGCTGAAGGTTTTGTTACCCGTGACCCACGTGAAGTGGAGCGTAAAAAACCCGGTCAGCCAAAGGCAAGAAAGAGATTCCAGTTTAGCAAGCGTTAATCTCTTATTAGCCTGTTTAGTATCTAAATTAAAAGGACTTCCGACAATTTCCAATACATGAGCGGAACTACCTTTTAATTGACAATAAGAATGTAAACAAATATTAAATATCATGTCAAATTTATCTTTCGAGAATTTATTAGATGCAGGTGTGCATTTTGGTCACCTGAAAAGAAAATGGAATCCCAATATGGCTCCTTATATTTTTATGGAGAAAAACGGGATTCATATTATCGATCTTCACAAAACAATGGCCAAGCTTGATACAGCAGCTTCAGCCATGAAACAAATTGCAAAATCAGGGAGAAAAATCCTTTTTGTTGCCACCAAGAAACAGGCAAAAGACATTGTTGCTGAGAGAATCAAAGCGATAAACATGCCTTATGTAACAGAAAGATGGCCCGGTGGAATGTTGACCAACTTCCCGACAATCAGAAAAACCGTTAAAAAAATGGCATCCATTGATAAAATGGCTGTTGATGGTACTTTTGATACTCTTTCAAAAAGAGAAAAGCTTCAGATTATGCGTCAAAGGGCAAAACTGGAAAAAATGCTGGGAAGTATTTCCGACCTGAACCGTCTTCCTGCAGCCATGTTTATTGTTGATGTTTCTAAAGAGCATATTGCTGTAAGAGAAGCTAAAAGACTAAATATACCGGTATTTGGAATGGTGGATACCAATTCAGACCCGAACAATATTGATTTTCCGATACCTGCAAACGATGATGCTTCAAAATCGATATCATTAATCGTTGATTATGTTGCCAAAGCCATTGAAGAGGGATTAGCAGAAAGAAAACTTGAGAAAGACAAAGAACCCTCCAAAAAAGCTCCTAAAGAAGAATCTACTGATTCTAAGGAAGTAAAAGCATCTGAAGGAAAAAAAGATGATGCAGGTAAGGTTAGCAGAGCCAGGAAAGTTCCGGTAAAAAAATCTGCTCCCAATACAGAAAAATAATATCATTATATAACCACATTAAAATTATAACAACATGGCTGATATTAAAGCTGCAGATGTTAGTAAATTAAGAAAAGCAACCGGAGCCGGTATGATGGACTGTAAAAAAGCACTCCAGGAATCAGAAGGCGATTTTGATAAGGCGGTTGATATTATACGGAAAAAAGGTCAGGCTGTTGCCAATAAGCGTGCCGACCGTGAAGCAACAGAAGGTGCTGTTCGCGCAAAGGTTTCTGGTAAAAAAGGTGCAGTTGTGGTTCTTAACTGTGAAACTGATTTCGTTGCTAAAAATGAAGGTTTCGTTGCACTTACTGATTCTATCCTTGAGAAAGCATTGGCTGAGGCACCCGCAGACCTGGAAGCACTCAAAGCCTTGAAAATGGATGGCAGAACCATTGCGGAACTGGTAACAGAGCAAATTGGTATTACTGGTGAAAAAATGGACCTTTCTTTCTATCAAATGGTAGAAGCAGAATCAGTGATTCCTTATATCCACCCGGGAAACAGGCTGGCTACTTTAGTAGGTTTTTCAAAAGCTCCTGCAGAGCAGGTTGGAAAAGATGTTGCCATGCAAATTGCTGCCATGGCTCCTGTAGCGGTTGATACCAAGGATGTTGCTCCCGAAATTATCGAAAAAGAAAAAGAAATTGGTCGTGAGCAGGCAAGATTAGAAGGAAAGCCGGAAGCAATTTTGGATAAAATTGCCGAGGGGAAAGTAAATAAGTTTCTTAAAGAAATGACTTTACTGAACCAGGCTTTTACAAAGGATAATAAAAAAACAGTAAAACAATACCTGAAAGAATCAGATGCTGAACTTGAGGTTACTGAATTTGTAAGATATGCCCTGGGTCAATAAGACTTCCTGAATAAAATTTAAAAGGCTGTTTCAATTCTGAGACAGCCTTTTTTTTTCCTGCCTGTTGATTAAAGAACTTATAAATACTGTCTGACTTTAATAAATCCATTGAAAAATAATTAGATATCAGTTATAAACAGACCCGGGTTTTTATTAATTTCGAAAAAAAATAAATCATGCAATTCAAAAGAATACTGTTAAAACTCTCAGGTGAGTCACTAATGGGAGAGAAATCTCACGGCATTGATCCCGATCGTCTGAATGATTATGCCAGAGAAATCCATGAAGTGGCATCCAAAGGAATAAAAATCGGAATTGTTATAGGCGGTGGAAATATTTTCAGGGGAGTATCCGGTGTTGCCGAGGGGTTTGACCGCGTAAAAGGGGATTATATGGGAATGCTTGCCACCGTCATTAACGGACTGGCCCTGCAATCAGCAATTAGCAAGGCAGGAACGGGAACAAGGGTGTTTTCTGCCATCTCTATGGAACCGGTTACCGAAACCTATTCAAAGGAAAAAATAACTGAAGCTTTCAAAAACCGGGAAGTGGTAATATTTGTGGGTGGAACCGGAAATCCATTTTTTACCACTGACTCAGCATCATCGTTAAGAGCTCTTGAAATGGAAGCAGATGTGTTTTTGAAGGGAACGCGGGTGGATGGGATTTATACAGCTGATCCTGAGAAAGATCCGTCAGCCATACGCTATGATGAAATTAGCTTTGATGAAGCCCTTAATAAACAATTAAAGGTGATGGATATGACAGCATTTGCCATGTGCAGAGATAATAAATTACCCGTATATGTATTCGATATGAATAAAAAAGGAAATCTGTTAAAGATCATTTCCGGGGAAAAAATTGGTACTTTAGTTAAAAATTAAATATTTTTGGTCCTAGCTCAACTATAATATTTACAGCCATGAATGAAGAAGTAGACTTTTTATTTGATATGACAAAGGAAAGAATGGAGAATGCCGTCAAGCATCTCGAAGTTGAACTTAGCCGTATCCGGGCCGGAAAAGCAAATCCTCATATCCTGGATGGGATTGAAGTGGACTACTATGGTACCCTTACACCCTTAAACCAGGTATCCAATGT
>CBDUPM010000004.1:0-26051 GCA_965369105.1 uncultured Bacteroidales bacterium
AACTATGGAATTTCGAACCCTTAAAATCGTAATTGCTTTTCTTTGTGTTTTCTTAATCAGTTGTGGTGAATCACAGAACAATGATAATTATTTATTTGAGAAATTTCAAAATCCTGCTGCTGATGCTCGCCCAATGGTACGATGGTGGTGGAATGGCAATTGTGTGGAGGCTGAGGAGATCAGGCGCGAGTTGGAGCTAATGAAAGAAGCAGGAATAGGAGGAGTTGAAATCAATTCGATTGCCATGCCCCCCGGGGCAAAAAAGATCAATGTCGAACCACTTCAATGGGGAGGAAAAGAGTGGATTGATATGGTAAAAGTTGCCAGTGAAAAAGCAAAGGAACTGGATATGATTACTGATTTAATTGTTGGTTCAGGCTGGCCATTTGGAGGAAGGTTCCTAAGGGAAGATGAAATCATGCAAAGACTTGGTATTAAAAAACAATACATTAAAGCAAATTCCGGTATTAACCTTAATCTGGATAGTCTTTTCGCTTTAAAAAGTCATTATGCACCCGGAACTGTTATTGAAAAACCAAGAAGCGATGTAGAGTTGGTTTCTGCAAAACTCATCCCTGTTAATGTAAAATCTCTAGATGAGATAATTGATATTACATCAGAAGTGAACAACAAAAGACTTGTTTATCAGACAGATAATAAGGATTATATTTTAGTGCTTATATATAATGAACGCAATTTCAAACATGTGTACTATGGTTCACCAGGAGCAGATGGACCGATTATGGACCATTATAAAACTGAAGCAGTTCGTGCTTATTTAAACAGGCTTAAAGCCATTGAAAAGGAAACAGGACTCTCGCTATCTGAACTAATCAGAGCCTTGTTTTGTGACAGTATTGAACTTGGTGGGTCAAACTGGACAGATGATATGAAGGAGCAGTTTATAGAACAAAATGACTACGATATTACACCCTGGTTACCATTCGTTATCCAGCCGGCAAGACAACCCAATCAATTTAAAACTTCAGAGGATTTGGCAGAAACCATCAGACGTGTTCAGTACGATTATTATAATACCCTTATAAAGGTATTTCTGGAACGTTTCACAAAAGAATTTCAGAATTTTTGTTCTGAAAATAATGTTCTCTGCCGCTACCGGGCATACGGAACTCCCTTTTATATGGGGCTTTTCCAGGGGAACATGATACCTGATATTCCTGAAAGTAACAATTGGATTTACTCACAGGGAAAAGACGAAGCAGAAACTTCAGAATATCAATGGAACAGTCAACATGGATATATGCTTTGGAACAAAGCCGCCTCAAGCGGGGCTCATATTATGGGCAGATCGATTACAAGTAACGAAGCAATGACAAATACAAGTGGTGTCTTTCGAACTTCTCTTGAAACAATCAAACAATCGGATGACATCAACTTTATAACAGGAATGAATCATACTGTTTTACATGGTTTTAATTATTCTCCCCCGGAAGCTGGTTTCCCGGGTTGGGTGCGTTATGGGACCTATTTTAGTGAGCAAAATACATGGTGGAAATATTTTAAATACTGGGCCGATTATAATGCCCGTCTTTCTTCTGTTTTTCAAAATTCGAAACCGGAAGTGGATATAGCCGTACTTGGCAAAGTAAGGGATCTCTGGGGAGAGGTTGGACCTGAACGTCCCTATTTGAACGAAACTCCATGGTATTATGCCAGACTCTGGGAACCTATCAGCAACCTGGGAAGTTCTTGCGATTATATCCATCAACCTGTCTTAGAAACGGCAACCATTAAGCACAAAAAGCTGATTTGTGGAGAAATGCAATATAAAGCGGTTGTTTTAACCGATGTGCATTCATTAACCCCGGAAGCAGCAAAGAAGCTAAAAACATTTGCGGAGGCCGGAGGTAAAATAGTTTTTATAGGTAAAACGCCTTATCGTTCGCTATCATATAAAAACGCAGTCAATAACGATGCAATTGTAGCGAATGCTGTTGAAGGCATTATGAATTCTGGTAATGGAATTCAAATTGATGCTCCGGAAAAAACGGAAGATTATATTGCATGGACAAAAAATCTGATGGAAAGAATCCTTCTTCAACCACAAGTAGTGATGGATAAGCCAAAGAGTCATTTATACTTCATGAAACAAAACAGAGGAGAACAGGAAATCTATTTCTTTGCGAATTCTGATCGTAAAAAGGCGATTGAATTTATTGCAAGCTTTAAAGCAGGAAAAAAGCTTCCATATATCTGGAATCCGGAAACCGGAGAACGATTTGTTTTAACCTATACAGCTAATAACCAGCTTCGAATTAAACTGGGAGCCCTGGAATCTGCATTAATTGTTTTAGAACCTGTAAAAATAAATTTACCAACCTATAATTTTAAAACAGAACCTGGTGAAAAATTAAATCTAAACTTAAGCTGGAATGCAACATTTGAGCATATAAACGGAACTGAATTTTCAAGGGAAATGAAACAGCTTATCGATTTTAAATTTTCAGGTGATGAAGAATTACAAAATTTCGCAGGTACCGTTTCTTATTCAAGCCAATTTGAATCTGATGAAGATATCAGGTTCATAAAATTAACAGAGGTAAATCAGGCAGTTACCAGTGTGGTAGTTAACGGAATAAGGCTTGGAACAAAATGGTATGGTAATCATATTTATGATCTTAGTCCTTACTTAAAAGATGGAACAAACACCCTGGAGATTAAACTAACCTCAACACTTGCAAATTATTGCCGTAGTTTAAATGATAACCCCACTGCACAAAAGTGGACCAGGAGTTATAAAACTCCTTTTTCGAGTGGATTGGAAGGTGTTGTTTTTACCAGATAGCAGGAATAGTATTATTCTTTTTCGGCTTAAACCAATTGAAAATTCTGGTCAAAATACACATAATGTGTTCTACTGCCTATATATTTCAATATTGTGCCATTAGAGTTAAACGGTTTCTGCTATATATCTGTTTATTTAATGAAAAATAAACCTCACCTGACAAAAAGGAAAATAGCGAATAAATCCATGAATAAAAAACTACTACTATATTATTTATTTCTAACAATCCAGCTGGTAAATGTGATTGCCCAGGAATATCCTTTCAATCTGCCTCAGAATATGACGGCAACAATGAACATCACGAGCTCTGTTCAGGAACCCTTTAACAACTTACTTTTGGGAGTGAATATTCATGACCTGGCAAAAAGTGACGGACAGGAACTGGTAAGAGACTTCGACCCGATAACCATTCGTTTTCCCCATGGTCTGTTTTCTAACTGGTATGACTGGGAACAGGACAAGGCACGTGTATATGGAACGGAAACATTTCAATACGATCGGAATGGCGTCATCCGTACACAGGAAATTGATTATCTGTCGAGTATTAAAACCATGGATGCCAGTAATCTCATCGTAGGAATAGATGCTTTAACAGCATTGAATAATGAGAAAAAAGCAGAAAACGGCGAAGGATACGATATGATGTGGACCTTTAATATGAGTGCAGACGGTCCTGATTTCAATAACGGAAGTCCGGTTTCTGTGGCTCGCTACCAGGATTTGAAAGCCCGCGGTTTGCAGGTAAAGGTTATTGAAATGGGAAACGAAAATTTCTATCCGGGGCAGCGAAGCTCCATTATTCCAAATACGGAAGATTACATTGCCCGGGCAAAGTCAATGTCAGCAGCCTTAAAAGCGCTGGACCCTGAGCTTAAATTATCCATACCTCTCCTTCGTCGGGGTAGTTCTGCTAATCCTGATTGGAATGTGGATCTGACAGAGGATACAACATATTTCGATGCCGTTACCGTACATACCTATGTTGGCGCAGATCCCGATGATCCTGAAAATGGAGACGAAGCCTTCAGTACGGCTTTAACAGCCCGTGAATTTTTAAGGAAATCTGTTGATGATTATTCAAAAGTAGTAGTGCCAAACAAAAAGATCTGGCTCACCGAGTGGGGAGTAAAGTCAGGCGGTCCTAATGCAGTTTCTGCATTAGGGATGGCAGATTGCTATATGTTTATGAGCGAAAATCAGGATACCTACGAACGTGCCAACTGGTTTTCAGTCAATGGAAAACTTAACTCACATTTGGTATGGCATACGGTGGACGGAAAGAATGTAATTAAGGAACCTTTAGAAAAAACCACTTATGGTTCTACCTTCGGAATTTTACGTTCTGTTTATGAAAACAGCATCCTCTTAGGAAGTGAAATGAATGTTCCTACTTTGGATGGTATCGTAAATGCGGTTAACGCCAGAGCTGTTAAAAAAGAAGGACAAACGATCATTTTTGCTGTGAATCTTTCGGATCAGGAAGTTCCCTTCATCATTAATCTGGATGGAATGAGGTTTTATGGTGAATTTGAGCATAAAGCATTTGCTTTTTCTTCTATGACAGATGAAATAACTTTGCCCTATCACACCGATCCTTTACAACTTGTAAAAGCAGGCAGAGGTAGTATTTATTTACCCCGGTTTTCAATAAACACCATTGTTCTGAATAACAGTGAAGTTTTACCACTGGATTTTGCTAAACTTAAGAATAATGATGAGATAGATAAAGGAAGCAACCTGACCATTGATGCTATTGTGGGAGATGAGTTCAAGGAAGTATCTCTATTTGTTGATGACACACTTTTGTCCACCTTGACAGCTGCCCCGTATTCCTGGTCAGGATATCCACAACTAACGAATATGATGGCAAAATCATACGGGTTAAAACTGGTAGGAAAAACCCAATCTGATGAGATTATTGAGAGAATAATAACTATCACTACTCCGGAGCAATGGGCCTATGCACCGGGATTTAAACCTCACTCCATCCCCGGGAAGATCGAGGCGGAAGCCTATGATTATGGTGGCGAGAACATTGCCTGGTACGATAAATCAGGGCAGAATCCGGGATACTCCTACAGGGGAGATGATAAGGTTGATTTGAGTTCCAATGGCGAGTGGTTGAAATATATTCAGGGAAAAGAATGGCTTGAATATACAGTTGAAGTAGAGCGTTCGGGTAGTTATGATCTGTCGGTAAAACATGAGACAAGGCGAAGTCCTGAATTTGAAGCCATGTCTTTCTCCTTTCCTGAAAGTGGTGAGGCTCTGTTTAGCCAATTAATATGTACCAATACTGGTAGCGGCTCTTCAGCAATCGATACCTTTAGTACAGCCTATCTTACAAAGGGAAGACACATTTTGCGTCTCGATATAGTTGGATATGGCTGGGATATGGACTATTTTGAGTTTATCTTAACATCTAATCCAATTGATTATTCCAATGTGGGAACCCGGGCAAATCCTGCGAATCCTGATTCTTACGATATAGGAAATGAAATACAAAGTCTTCTGGCTCCATTAGACAGTTCAGGTTTTTATTTTGCAGGCTGGTTCACAAATGCGGAGTGTACTGATACTATACCCGCACCTGCCATTTCAGCTGGTGATGACGGGCCGAAGGAATTCTACGCTAAATGGAACCCTAAAACCTTATCGGGAAATGCTTTTGTTTATGGAGATATCATTGAGGGTAACATGCTCTATACTGATACAACCAGGATTGCAGATAATTCAGGTCAGTTGCTCTATCAGTGGCAACAATCCACCGGTGGAGATTTTGTCAATATAGCCGGAGCTACCAGTAACAGCTATACTTTACTTAATTCTGATGTAGGCAAGAAACTGAGAGTAATTATAAGTAGTAGCTTGCAGTTGGGATCCATAATAAGCAATGTTACTAATTCGATTCTTGATGTCTCTGATACCACTTTCACTATAAGCTATGATTCAAATGGTGGATTTAACGGTATTTTCACCTCAGAAATTGCAGGTGCAGGAGGTTATCCAACTTTTATAGCAATGCCATTCAGAGAGGGTTATATTGTAGCAGCATGGATCAATGCCGATGGTGATACCATGAGTGCAGAGTCTGTAATTAATTCAGATACCACTCTGTATGCCTTGTGGGAAGTTAAAAACCGATACACAGTAAGTTTCAATATGGGAGATGAGATAGTGGATATTTTGACAGATGGATACCCTGCCTTTGTACCTTATCTGCCAGAAGAACCAATGCAGGCAGATTCTGTATTTGATAAGTGGTACACAGCTATGGGTGAGCGTTTTGATACGACTTATCTTGTTTTTGAGGATTTAGAAGTATTTCCAGCATGGAAAATAAAACGTTTTCCGGTTAATGTGGTTTCTCCCAATGGAATTATTATTTACGATCCTCAGGAATCAACCTATGAGATTCACTCCGAAGTAAAAATTACAGCCAGGCCTAACAGTAATTATGAGTTTATTAACTGGTCAGGCGATGTTCAAAGTACCGATACAACCATTACTGTGGTAATGGATTCAGCCATTAACCTGATTGCCAATTATCAGCTGCTTCCCTACTATGCCCTTGACGTATATTTCACAAATGGGGAAGTAACTAAATTCCCTAACAGTAGCCGCTACATCTCCGGTTTTACGGTAGAGTTAACTGCCATTCCGGATAATGGTTATGAATTTCTTTCCTGGTCAGGAGATTATACAGGAACTGAAAATCCACTATATTTAACCATGAGTCAGGATATGGAGTTATATGCTAATTTTCAAAAGATTACAACGAGTATTGAATTAAGTGATATCCTTAATATGAAAATCCTTCCAAATCCAAATGATGGCATTTTTACGCTTCAGTTTGATGATAAAGTATCTGGAAGGTATAAGCTTTATAATATTTTGGGGGAAGAAATCCAAAGTGGTATTATTGAACATCAGCAATTGATAGAAATAAAAGAAAACAGATCTGGAGTTTATTTGTTAGAAGTAGGTAGCCTGAATGAGCATAAGGTGCTTAAGGTCGTTATTAGATAATATTTTATATAATTTCAATGAATACGATTAGATTTAATTTAAGAATATTAAAAGTTGTCACTCCATTATTCCTGATATTTTTAGTTTTTAATATCAATGCTTTTGGGCAAATTGAATCTTTTGTTCCTGTTAATGGAATGACCATTGGTACAAACTACATAGTATTTGAAGCAGAAGCAACAGAATCGCCCCTGGGGAAATGGCAAATTGTTATACCCGGGGATTTTCGTTATCAGGATAAAGCCTCAAACCCACCTATTAACGAAACACACCTTGAGTTTACAGGCAACAACCCCAGTGTCGGAGATCCAAATTCACCCCTTGAATATAGATTCCGGTGTCCAAAAACCGGAACCTATCGTTTAGGAGCACGCCTTTTCCAGCGTTTAGAAGGTCTTCCGGAAGACAAATGCAATGATGTGTATATAAAACTGGACGGCCATTTTACTTCTGCGAATAATATACCTACAGACGAATTAAAACAAAACACAAAGTTTTACGGTCGTGGGGTAAATAAATGGGGAGCCTTGTATAACCTGGAATCACATAGCCATGGGCATGCACCGGCTCTTTACAACCTGACGGAAGGAGAAATCTACACCCTCACAGTTTCCGGCAGGGCCCAACGCACAAATATTGATTATTGGTTGCTATACGAAACTTCATTGCCAATTACTATTGGAGCGAATAAAGATTTGGCTTCAGAGAATGACTCAAAATTCCGCCCTCAGATATTAGATAGTAAATCCTTCGACGCGGTGAATATGAATTATAAAGATATTCAAGGTTTTACCGATGCACAAAGAGCTAATCATGCTGGTTTCGAAATTCTTCAGGTTCCTGACCGATCAGAATGGGCAGCAGCGCAACTTATTTACCGGGGAACCACCGGATATGCAAATTTCATTCTTACTACCATGCTTGAAAAAGCTGGGGAATCCAGTTACCTTTTAAAAATAAATGGGGAATTAATTGGTGAAATAACAAACCAGCGCATACAGGGTACGGAAACCGAAAATTATACTGCGCAGTCATATATGCTGAATAATGAGGGGGTTCTGTTGCAGGATAAAGATACCATTCAAATAGAGTTTAATAACACGAGCAATGGCTTAGTGACAGAAGGAGACAGTACCGCAGCAGCACTGGGAAGCTGGGTAAGTCTTGAAATTCGTACAACAGGGGAGATTACAGAAATAGTGACAATTCAACACCCGGTGATTTGGGCAACAGCAGAAGAAAGACCTGATATTCTGGAATTAATCAGCACCCATACATGGGCAGCAAGCATAAAAGATAAGTTGCATGAAACTGTGGATGATAAGGTAAATCCTCATATCAGTAATCCCTTAGCCATTCTTAATACAATTCCTGTTATTCCAGCGGATGATAATTTATCTGAATCGCAGACAACAACACACAGGGACCATGCAAAAGTGTTGACCTATGCATCTTATTCTGGCATGTTATATTACCTGACAGAAGAGGAAAAATATGCTCAGTTTACAGCCGATATTCTTTCATATTATATAGATGAACTTGCTCCCAGATCGCCTGAGACTACTACGATTTGCGGAAATACTTTTTACGATCCCAGGACATCTTACGGACATTTTTCAATTGCTTACGATTTTGTATTTAATTTTTTAAAAGAATCAGGAACCCGGGTTTATAATAAGTCAACCGGAACAATGGTAGAATTTGATAATGTCAAAGCGCAAAAGGCTATACATAATATTGCAGTAAATGCTTTACAGGAGTTTGATGGTGCCGACACTCATGGAAAAACTATAAGTAATCACCCTGTTTTAAGAGCACCAGGGGTTCTTTTTAGTATTCTTAATGTTGAAGATGATATAGAAAGGGAACGTTTATTCAATGTGTTTTGGGAAACAGGAACCAAAGAACAGAATTCATTTAAACATACCATATTGCCAATGTTTGGTGAGCAGGGTATATGGCCCGAAGCAGTCAGTTACAGCTTTATGCCGAATATAACCCTTGTGCTAAATGTAGTGGATCGTATTAAGCCGGAAATGAATGTAACGGCTGACAATTTGAATATTCTGGAAGGTAATTTTCTTTTCGATAATTTAAGATTGCCGAACAGGCGCTTTGTTCGTTATGGTGATTCTCACAGGGATAACGATGGAACCGGTGCACTTTACAGATATACCTTAAATTTAGCAACAAGACGTGGGTATACCGAATACGAACAAAAAGCAAAAGTGGCCTTAAGGCAAAGCTATGATGCTAAAGGAGGTTATAATCCTTCTGTTACAGTTAGCACTTTTGATAATTATGGCGGGTTTGATCAATTGTTGTGGGGTGTAAATGTTCCTGAATCTGTTGAAGGTGAAATTGATTTTCAGAAACCAACAGTTATCATCAAACATGCAGGTGTAGCTCTTCAGCGTAATTACGTAGACGGGAATAATGAACAATACGGTCTGTGTGGTATTATTGGAGGTGCACATTATGTACACTCTCATTGTACGGGTATTACCATGGAACTTTATGGTGCCGGTTATATTATGGCGGCAAATGCCGGTTTGCCAAATACACTTGCTGAGAGAAGAGAACCGGAACATGAAAACTATTTCTGGAGACATGCAGGTAATAACACTATGATTGTTAATGGTACTACACATGGGATTCAGGAAGGAGCCTGGAACTCTGAATCCTATTTGTGGCAAAATACAACAGTTAATGTTGCTGCAGAACCAAAGCATCTGGACGATCCCGTTAGCCCCAACTTTAGTTTTGCAACACAGTTTTTGGATGATAATGTGAACGATTGTGATCAGCAAAGAACCCTAAGCACCATTCGTACAAGCGAAACAACAGGCTACTATTTCGATATGTTTCGTTCAAAATCAAATACCATAAATAATTTTCACGATTACATTTATCACAATATTGGAGATGAAACACGAATTTCGAATCAGCTTGATCAGGTCTTAGATGTGAGTCCTACAGACAGGTATCAGAATGATATAGGCGATCCGGTAGAATCACCAGGCTGGCGATTTTTTGAAAACACAGCAGTGACAGAACCGACTGAAGATGCTGTTAAGCTCCGTTTTAAAGTGAATTACAACGACCGCTACATGCATATGTTTGTGCCGGGCGGAGTTGAAAGGGAATATACAAAAGCACTTGCTCCGCCAACACGGGAGGCAAGAAATGGCTATGACAATAAAAAAACCCAGGTAATGGCCATTCGGCAGCAGGGAGAAGCCTGGGAAAAACCCTATGTTGTAATTTTTGAGCCTGGTAGTTCTAATGCATCGAGCGTTACAAAAGCGGAACATTTATACAATGGAAATGCGATCGTTGGAGTCAAAGTACGCAGTGAGGTTGGCAATAAAACAGTAGAAGATTATATTCTTTCACTGCCGGGTTCCAATAACAGTGTAACACTTCCAAATGGTATTTCATTTACCGGACGGTTTGCGGTGGTGCGGTATGAGCAGGATTTAGATACAGCTTTTACAACTCTGTATATTGGAGAAGGAGATAGCCTTAGCTATGGTAATTTGACATTAATAGCAGATGCTAACAGAAAGGGGATAATGATAGAAGCAGGAGAACCATATTTTGGTCGACAATTACTGTTTAAGAATATTCATAATAAAGATGTTATCCCTAAAGGTACAAACCTAATCATTGAGGCCATCGTGGGTGAAGTGTATACAGAAGTGACGCTATGGGGAAATGATACAATTAACCTTGGAACCAGGACAGAGGAGCCCTACGTATGGTCAGGCCATCCTTTTCTTACTAATATGCAAGATGATGTCTATACTTTTGCACTTATAGCTAAAGATGCCCAAGGGCGTACAGAAAATGAAATTATTTTAATTGAAACTCCAAGCCAAAAGCCTTACCCGGATAGCGAAGAGCCTCATAAGGTGCCCGGAAAAATTCAGTTTGAAGATTATGATGCGGGAGGGGAAAATCTGGGTTATTACGACATGTCGACCCGGGATACTTTATTGTACAGCTACAGGGGTACGGATAATGTTGACCTTGGCCGCAATGGAACGGTCATTTCATCTCCTGAGGCAGGAGAGTGGCTGGAATATACTGTAGATGTGGGGCAGACTGGTTTTTATGAGTTGAGTGTTCGTCACCGTACCATAATATCACCAGGTCTTCAGGCATTTTCTGTTTTACTTCCTGACTCTGAAGATACCCTGTTGAGCAATTGTGAGTTGCTGTATACCGGAAGAAATGATTTTTATGATGATGCTATAGGTACATTGTTCCTGAATCAGGGTAAGCGTGTATTGCGTTTTTCAATATTAAATTCTGGTTTCGACCTGGATTATTTTGAATTGGAATATATCGGGCCAGCGAACACAGATCATATAACTCAGGAATCCATTCCAGTTAAAGTATATCCTAATCCGGGCAAGGACTATCTCCATCTTCAATCACCTGATAATGACATTGCCCATTATTCGCTATACAACATTTACGGGCATAAAATCCTCGAAGGATCATTCAGATCTGATACTTCAATCAATATTGCAAATCTGAAACATGGGATTTATTTACTTGAACTCATTAGAAATAGTAAGCCGGAAGTTCATAAAGTGATTATCAGATAAATCAGATTAAACTTCAAACTTTTCATCAGTGTTTAGTACCTGAATGGAATAATATTCAAAAACACAGGATGCGGTATGGGAAGACCATCTTAAAATGAAAAACTCTCAGGGAATAAAAGCATTTGGAATTTTTGATTTTGAAACAAAATCATTGAAAATTTATTTTTCAATTTGCTGTTTATATTCAGTCGGAGTCATTTCATATTTCTTTTTAAAGGAGCGTATAAAGTAGGATGTGGAATTAAATCCAACGATTATAGCTATTTCATCAATGTTGTAATCGTTATTTTTTAATAGTTCAACAGCTTTTTTCAATCTGATTTCACGAATAAACTCAGAAGGACTCATATTTACTCTTCTCTTGATTTTTCGCTGCAGTGAGCTTCGGCTAATCCCAATTTGAGAAGCAAGTTCCGTAATTTCAAATGATTGATTCTGAAGATTATTTTCAACGATTTGCTCGACCTTTTCAATAAAAGATTGACCGGATCCTAAATTTTCAGAGCGTCTGGCCGATTCAGCCTTATATTTATTTCTGACAACTTCTGCATTTCTTAAAACGCTGTCAATTTTTGCAAAAAGCAATTCCTCATCCACAGGTTTAGTCAGAAATGCATTTGCCCCTTTATGCATACTTTCTATTTTGACTTTATTATCGCTCACTGCAGTTAATAAAATAATAGGAATATGGTTCAACTCTGCTGAATTTCTTATTTGTTCGATAAGAGACATACCATCCATTCCTGGCATCAGGATATCTGATATTATTATATCCGGAATCAGCTCTGATGCAATTTCAAAGGCCTGTGTTCCATTTTTAGCAGAAATAACCTTGTATTTCGCAGACAACAAATTTTTGTAGTATCCCCGTAATTCATTATTATCTTCTGCAAAAATAACTACAGGTTTTGTATTTGAAACATTTTCTTGTTCTACTTGAATACTTTTATCAGAAGATTTATCAAAAAAGGACTGAAGGATAAGCTTTTCTTTTTCAAACTTTGTTTGGGATTCAATGGGAATATTAATGGAAAAAACGCTTCCATTTCCCTTTTCAGATTCAACCATTATATTTCCATTATGCAGGCGAATGAATTCCTGGCAAATATGCAAACCAATACCCGTGCCGGTTTCATCCTCTTCATTTTCGGAAAAGAACCGGTCGAAGATATTTTCCAGGATGCTATTCTTAATTCCCTTTCCATTGTCTTTAATTTTAATTTCCAGACTATCTCCTGTGAATTGCGTTCCGGTTGAAAATACCCGGGAGTAAATATCGGTGCCAAGTGTTTTTTTCTCTATGGAAAGAATTATTTGTCCCTTTTCGTTTGAATGCTTTAAGGCATTTGATAATATGTTGTAGACGACCTTTTCAATTTTTTCTGCATCCACAAGCAGTTCAAAAGATTTAAAGGAAGAGTTAAAGATGCAATTGATTTCTTTTTCACTAACCTGAAATTCAAAGCAATCGAAAACATTTTTACACAAGTTGATTATATCAACATTTTCTCTCTTTAACTTAACATTTCCTATCTCAATGAGGCGAAAATCAAGAATCTGATTGGTTAATCGTAACAATCGGTCAGCATTCCGTTGAATAATCTTTAAATTATCATAGGTTATTGCATCATTTGGGAACCTTTTCAATAAAGCATTAATAGGAGAAATGATTAAGGTTAAGGGAGTGCGGAATTCATGGGATACATTAGTGAAAAATTTAACTTTTTCATTAAATAACATTTGTTCAATTTTCGATTTTTCTCTGAAACGTAGTTCTCGAACTGCTATTAAAATTATGATGAGTATTAAAATAGCATAAAGGGAATATGCATACCAGGAAAGCCAAAACGGGGGATTAATCTCAATCCTTATTTCCTTTATCGGAGCAGGACTTAAGCCATCGTTATTTATATATTCAAGCTGTAAAATATAATCACCGGGTGGCAATTTTGTAAAGGAAACATCAGAATTGTATTCCACTACATCCCAATCATCGATATAACCCAGGAGGCGATACCTGAAGATACTTTTTGAATTTTTTATAAAACTATTGGCAACAAAGGCCATAACAATGGAGTTTTGGTTATAGTCTAATTCAACCTCATGGATTAATGGAAGGTATTTTGAATTAATATACCTGGGGATTTGCTTATCAATACTCTGATTGTTTACTGATAGTTTTGAAAGAAATATTTCAGCATTACTGGTATTCGGCTGAACTATTTCAGGATCTATGATATTAAAACCATTACCTCCGCCGAAATATAAGACTCCTGCTTTACTTAAATACCCGGAATTAGGATGAAATTGCTGACCGGATAAGCCATCTTCTTCTGAAAAATGTTTTAATTTATGTGAATCAAAGTAATAGGCAAATATGCCCTGGTTTGAGGAAAACCACATATTATCCTTTTTATCTCTGAGTATACAATAAATATCAACATTTTCCAGATCTTCGTTCAGGCTGAACTTACCAAATCTTTTGGTATTGGGATTGTAAATATCGATTCCGAAACCTGCCGTTCCTATCCAGATATTGCCTTTATGGTCTTCAGAAATGCTGTAATTTACATTGGAACTTAAACCATGTGTTTGTTTGTAATAATTTGTAAAGTGGTCGGTGTTTTTATGCTTCACCGAGATCCCATTGTCAGAACAAAACCAGATATTGCCCCTGGAATCTTCAAAGATATCCCAGATGCTGTTGGAGCAAATAGAGGAGGTGTCGAGACTGTTTTCAAGGAATACTTCTACGGAATTTCGTTTTTCATTGTAAAATCTGGTTCCTCCTCCACGCTCACCTATCCAGGCACCCTCATCGGTTGGCAAGACAGTGGAGATAATACCATCGATACCTTTTATCCTTCTTATCTTCTCATTTTCTTTAATCCATAACCCTTCAAATAAAGTTCCAATCCATATTCTATTCCTGTCATCGGTTATTATGGATTTTATCCTTTGGACCGGAAAATCTTCCTTTTTTACATAAGAATTATTTTTTGGAGAATACATATGCATCCCATGGTTCTCGCTTCCCACCCAGATGGTACCTTTTCCATCCTCCGAAAATGATGAGACAACACTGTTGCTCAGTGTTTTATTGGTAAGGGTGCTTTGAATATGTGGAAATTTAAAATTGAGGTGATGGTAATAAGCCAGGCCACCTGACCAGGTAGCTACCCAAACCCCACCTATACGATCAACAAATAAATCAAATATTCCTTCATGCGGAAGGCCATTTTGTTTATTTGGAGTAATGTCATAATTACCATCTTTCCTGATGACCGTAATTCCTCCCTGTGTCCCAACCCAGATATCATTATTACATTTAACAATGCGTCTGACACGGTTTTTTATGATATGGTGACTGCCTCCCCTGTCGCTTTTGAAATCGTCAACCCGTTCTCCCTTCATGTTAATTATTTCTATTCCATTTCTTTCATAACCAATCCAGAGCTGATCATCAAAAGCAGAAAGAGTTGAAATAGTGCCGGTTTGGGTCCGGTAGAAAGGTTTTATATCGGATATTAAAGTATCTGATATATAGATGGTGCCATTACTGGCTGAAATAAATATATTTCCTGAAGCATCTGAAGTAAAGTTGGTTATACCTGTCTCCGGTGATACAATAGCAAGGAGTTCAAGCTGTAGATCCCTTAGATTGAACTTAAACAATCTTCCATTGGCAACAGTTAAGTATTCATTATCGGATATTTGTTGTATACGGGTTGAATTAATACTAGCGTTACTCCCGGATAATAATAAATTCAGCTTACGGAATGAATTAGAAGCTTCATCAAAGTAGCAAATCCCATCATTGGTGCAAAGCCATAATTTTTGTTTTTTATCCTTATAAATATACCGGATAATATTAGAGCTGGGAGCATCCTCTTTACTCAGATCAAAGTTAAATTTGAAAATTTCTGAAGAGTTGTAATAATATAAACCACTGTTACAACCGAACCAGATAAAACCATATTTATCCTCAACAACACTATTTATAGCATTAAAAGTGATGCCTGTTTTGAAGGTCACAGGATCAAAAACATAATCATTGGCAATGCCCTGCCCCTGAAAAATGATCAATAATCCAAGAATTATAGAAATAACTCCTTTCATAAGAGATTTTTTTTAAAAATAACAAGAAATTCCGAACTTGTAGTCATATTTTCAAACACATGTTGTTTTCAAATTGACTTGGTATCAATTAAAACAACAGGATTTCATCTGGCCTCACAGCCTTTTTTAACAGATATTCAATCAAATTCAGGATCCAGATCAGGAACCGTTAGAATGAAACCAGTAATTCGAATAAAATCTCATTTCCATATCTGCTGTGTTTTTTTATTCACCTGTTTCTCTTTACTACATACCAATTGAACCTATTATTCATTATGATTCATTTCTTCAATATTGAGTAAAAAGTTAAGTATATTGAATACGGGGGTATTTTATTCCTGTGATATTTGCCTTATTATTGAACTTAGATAATTCAGCTCCATAAAACTTTATAGCCATTTTTAAATGAAGGTAAGGTTTTTTCAATACCTGGATTTAGATTAAAATCAATAATGGGAACCTTTAAATTAGGAACAATGAAGAATTTTACCTGGGGAATTTTATTCCTGGCAACAATTATTATTATTCAATCCTGCCAAAAAAGCGCAGCATGGTCTGATTCAGAAAATAGTATTGAAAAGCAGGTTAATAATTTATTATATCAAATGACCCTGGAAGAGAAAATTGCTGAATTAACCCAGGATGCACCAGCCAATGACCGGCTTGGAATTCCCATGATGCGGTATAGTGAATGTTTGCATGGCTTATGGTTGGATGATGCCACAAACTATCCACAGGCAATTGCCTTGGGCTCTACCTGGGAACCCGAGTTATTAAGGGAAATGACTACCCAAATTGCAAAAGAAGCAAGAGCAGTAAATATTACCCACTGTTATTCCCCAAACCTGGATGTAATTTCCGGTGATCCCCGCTACGGAAGAGTTGAAGAATCATATGGAGAAGATCCCTACCTGGTATCTCGCATGGGAGTAGCTTTTATTCAGGGGCTTCAGGGTATGGGCGATGAGCAATTCGATGAAAATCACATCATGGCAACAGCCAAACATTATGTGGGTTATTCCGAAAACAGAAGAGGTATAAATGCAGGTTTTAGCGATTTATCGGAGCGACGGTTAAGAGAAGTCTACCTGCCTCCCTTTGAAGCTGCGGTAAAAGAGGCTCAGGTAGGTTGTATTATGCCGGGCCATCAGGATTATAACGGGATTCCTTGTCATATGAATACCTGGTTAATTGATGATATTCTAAGGAAAGAAATTGGATTTGATGGATTTATTGTTTCTGATAATAATGATGTCCTCCGCTTAAATACTATGCATAAAATAGCCCAAACACCTACAGAAGCAGCCCTGTTAGGATTGGAAACAGGAATCGATATGGATCTTGTAATTGGTAAACATCCTGAATTTTCAGCTTACACCTGTGAGAGACTTTTGGATACCATTCAAAACAATCCTGAATTGGAGAAATTTGTGGATCGAAGTGTAAAGAGGATTCTTACCGCCAAATACAAACTGGGTCTTTTTGAAAACCCGGAAAAGGAACATAGTTTTAAAATTGTTAGTACTCAGGAAAGTCAGGATATTGCCCTGAAAATTGCGCAAAAAGCCATTATCCTGCTTAAAAATGAGAATAATCTTTTACCTCTTGATAAGAATAAATTAAAATCAATAGCTGTAATTGGACCTAATGCAAAGGAAGTGGTCCGGGGTGGTAAAATAACACAATTGGGAGGATATTCAGGAATGCCACCCTATTATACATCTGTTTTCGAGGGAATCAGGGATAAAGTTGATGGTCAGATTAAAATCAATTATGCAAAAGGATGCGAAATGACAAGCCATTCCAAAGAGGGTTTCGCAGAAGCAGTGGCTGCCGCAAAAAAATCAGATGTGGTAATTCTTGCTGTGGGAGGATCAACCCAAACCTGTGGTGAAGGAGGCGATCGGTCTGACCTTGATTTATTTGGAGTTCAGAATGAACTGGTAGAGGCAATTCATCAAACGGGAAAACCTGTGGTTGTGGTATTAATTAATGGTCGGCCTCTAACCATAAACTACATTGCAGAAAATATTCCGGCGATTCTGGAAACTTGGTACCTGGGTATGCGCAGCGGTGAAGCCATTGCCGATGCTTTATTTGGGGATGTAAACCCCGGGGGAAAGCTCACTGTTTCATTTCCCAGGTCGGTTGGACAGCTGCCCGTAACCTACCTGGAACGACCTGATTTTATAGGTTCGGGAAAGGGTTTATATCGTTTCAATGATAAATCTCCCTTGTTTCCTTTTGGATTCGGACTTAGCTATACCACATTTGAATATAGTACACCCGTTTTATCCAGGGAAAAAATGGAAGCCGGGGAAACATCAATGGTTTCTGTCAGTATTAAAAATACCGGGAATTATATCGGAGACGAAGTGGTTCAATTGTATATAAAAGATAACTATGCATCTGTTGGAAGGTATAACAAATTGCTAAAAGGATTTGAGAGAATTACCCTTAATCCAGGCGAATCCAAAACTGTCAGTTTTGAGTTAAATGATGAAAATCTTTCTTTATTGAATCAGGAACTGAAAAAGGTGGTGGAACCGGGAGACTTTACCATTTATGTGGGTAGTTCTTCACGGGAGGAGGATCTGAAGCATTGCACCCTGACTCTTATGTAGTACAGAATGGGAATTCTTTAATAAAAAAATAAATGAACCTGAAAGGGTTTAAATCTTGAAAATTAAACTATAAATGAAACTTTTATTCACCCTGATGCATATGTTCAATTTTGACTATAATTTTAAGAAGAATGAAGCAATTGTTTGTTTGTGAGCAAAGGTTTGTGACTAGCTTGCCATGGATAAATTAGGGCTACTTAAATACACCTACTTATTATTAACTAAATATTGTAATTATGAAGAAAACTTACTTTGTGTTTTTCCTGGTCTTACTGGCCATAAAGTTTAATGCACTTGCTGAGCCAATAAATATTCCGGGCTTGGGCATTCCTAAATTAATCATCACAGAGGTCAGACCTGATGGTGCTTCCACTACTTATGTTGAGTTGACCAATATGGGCGACACAGCAATTAATCTTGAGAATTTCACTTTACATTCAGTTCATTTTAATACCAGGTGTACTGAATACTCTGACAGTGCAATTTCATTCAACCGTTTGAATGCTGCAGTAGATGGCACTATTGGTAAAGTATATCTGAAAGGAATACTTCAGCCGGGTGAATCTTTTGTAGTAGCCAATGTCTGGGATCAAGATGATGACAGAGGTTCAGGGATTCCAAACCATAATATCGCAATAGCTCAGATTGGTAACCAGTTTGCGCATATTAACGAGGAACTAAACCTGGATGGTTGGATTGATAAACCGGAATGGCAGTGTTTTGGAAGAGACTCTGTGTCTGCCGCTGCAAATGTGTTTATTCGTGCAGAGGAAACAGCCGGTTATTTGCTGCATTGGGTATTTCAGACCGACAGTACAACATTTGATTCAACCTATATCGATCAGTTCAACCATTTTTGGTTCCCGGATGAAAATACGGCAAACGGATTAAATATTGCCATGAAAGGATATAATGTTTATCCTATCGCGGGTGTGGTTGATGCAATGACAACCAGTACAATGGTACGTAAAGCCAGTGTAACGCAGGGTAACCTGAACTGGAATCAATCCCGGGGTACCGATGCCACCACTTCAGAATGGCTGGTAATTCCGAAAAATACTTCCAATAACATGGCCTTCACAACTGTGGGAGTGCATGATGTATATGATCTTGACTATACCGTGAAAGATCCTTCAAATATTATCGTGAATGAAGGAGCGAATTCCATATCAGTACCCTGGCAAATGGTACGTGGCGATTCTCTTGCCCGCTATTTTGATTTAGGCGCCGGAATGGGTTGGTCTTACGATCTTGTTGGCGATTTTGAGGATTCTGCATCTTACATAGCACGCACAGGTGACCAATGGTCATTTTATTCTGTTGGGAATGAAGTGAAGCAGGCGGATTACACCCTGGAGGTTCGCGAAGCTGAACCAGATGTTGCATTGGTTTTCCCAAGACGTCGTTTGATTATCGATGAGGAAGTGGTAATAGATGAAGAAACGGGAATAGCAGACACCGTATATAACAGATATTGGTCCGGTGGTTTCGTTTATTCCTTATCTCAGGGACCAGAAATTGATTCAATAATAAATGTTCCTTTCGGAACACGTACAGATAGTTTATTAAAGTATCTGGATAAACCGGAGAAAGCAACCTGGGAATTTGTCTTTATCGATGGCCAGGATCGTGTCGATCTTCAGTTTGGCGATAAATTGAAAGTGACTTCCGAAAATGGAGCTGTTGTAAAAGAATATTTTGTAACTGTTGATGATCATGTCAAAAGTAACAATGCTCTCCTGGGAGCAGTCACATGGCCGGATATCGATAAGAATTTATATCCAAGATGGAATGTGGGCGATACATTGCCTGAATTTACTCCCTTAAAAACCCAATATACGGTTGAATTAAGGTTTGATGCAAAGCAAATTCCTGCATTTCAGTTCATCAAACAGGACTTTAGGTCTAAAATTGATGTAACAAATGCAACAGATGTTGACGGTACTCCTGAGCAACGGACTACTACTGTAATTGTAACTTCAGAAAGTGATACAATTACAACCACTTATAAATTTACATTTGTAAAACAAAATGTTCCTGTTCAACCAAATATCGCAGAGCCATTTATCTCAGAAATGATCTGGAATGTTACTACACAGGGATGTGCTGTGGAAATATTTAATCCGGGTACAGAAGATCTGGATTTGAGCAGATATATGTACGTTGCAGGTAGCACCAGTCAGACCTGGCAGGAAGCCGTTGAAACCTGTGTTTCAGATGGACAATATACCAGTGGGGATGGAATCAAGATATATCAGACTCATTATGTTCCTTCAAAAAGATGGGCTGCAGATGGTTCTCTCGAAGCTTGGTCAGCTATTCCGAATGAAGAAAATCCTTTTGTTGGTAAAGGTTTTCTTAAGGACGATAACCAGACTGATCCATGGGTAGCCGGACAGGATGTATGGGTTATGGGTCTTGGTACTTCAACAAATGAATATCAAACTAAAATCAGGCAGGAATCAGACTTTATTTTTAGAGGAACAGATGCTGATGGAACCTTATTCGCATGGGACTCAACAAAGATACTTCACAGGGAGACTCCTATCTGGAATGACCCACGTCATAATATGTGGTTATTGAAAGTACTGGAAGACTCTATATTAGATGGAACAATGGATGTGAGAGATGCTTCGAAGTATGAACTTATCGATCGTATCGAAATTATAGGAGATACCATTGCCGGAAGACTGGCTAAAGGTAAAAACTGGAACCTGATTCGTAAGCCTCATATAACCAAGGGTAACCTGGAACGTATGGGAGGTGCAAGTTCAACTCCGGAAAATTCTGAGTGGATCCTGCAAAAAGGAACCGACGTCGGAGTTGGTAATTCTAATATGGTTGCCAATATCGGACTCCATACGATGAATCCTGTTACGAACTATTTGTCTACGGTTACCTCTATCTGGTTTGTTGTAACTCCGGGTTACCAGGGTGACAATCTTTCAATTACAGGAAGCATATCAGATTATACACCAACCACAATTGCTGAATTATTGGACAAAGCTGATGACAGCCAAACCTTTAAATTCATGCGGGGTGAAACTGAACTGACTGCAGATGAAAGTCTGGCTGATGGTGATGTTTTAGTTGTTACTTCAGGTGACGGTAAATCTGTTACAAATTATACCCTTCTCAATTCACCATTGGACAGTGATACTTCATTAACTGCTAAACCAGGTTCAGGTCTTACGGTTACCGGTGATAAAGTTACAGGCGTAACGGTAGGAATGAAACTTAAGGATGCAATTGATAATCTTGAAGTGGCTGAAAAGTCTGTTCTGAACGTGCTTGATGCTGCTGGTGCTTTGCAACCTATGAAAGTTCATAACCTGGATTCAATGGTTTATGATGTTATGGTTAATGATCGCTTAACTCTTCAGGTAGTTGCAGAAAATAACGATAAAGCAAATTATTATTTTGATTTTGAATTTGCCAGTGATGAAGCTGTATTATTTTCTGATGTATTGGAAATTGACCAGGAGAAAAAGCTGATTTTGGAACTTCCTGTAAACACTACTGCACCGAGTATGCTAAGCATGGTATATGCAAACCAGGGTGCAAGCGTTAAGATTCTGGATAAAGCTGATTTCGAACGTGTATCCGGATTCATGAATATTGATGATAAGGTTGAAGTTACGGCAGCGGATGGAATTACTAAAGTAAATTACAGATTCTCTGTAGATCCAACTGTTTCTGTTAAGCGTTTTGTTGAACCTCAAATCAATGCTACACTTTATCCAAATCCGGTAAGCAGCGTATTATACATCGAGGGAATAGAAGTTTCCAGAGTAAATGTATATTCACTTTCCGGAGTTCTGATGATTTCAAAATCTGATTATAGCCAGAGTGTGAATGTTAGCCACATTCCTTCAGGCATCTACATTATTCAAATGACGGATGCTAAAGGAAAAGTTACAGTGGATAAATTCATTAAGAGGTAAGCTGGTATAATTAAGATTTAAATATTCTTGATAAACCGAGGTCAGATGACTTTCTGAAATCTGACCTCGGTTTTATAAAAACTATTGTTTTTCAGTTAGAGTAAAATTTGGTTTTGAAGAGACAGATGGATATTGTATGGCATGCCAGTCATTATTTTGCTGTTGATTCAAATGCATAAATTAGCTGATATCAGAAATAGGGTTTTCTGTTTTAACTGTTCATTATTTCCAAAAATTCTATGAGAATCATTGATCGAAAAAAGAAACAATTTCTGACTCCCTTGATTTTAGGGATGTATATTGTTTTATTCTGCACTTCATGTGTGGATAAATTTGAAAAAATTGAAAAATATCAACGACCTGACAGATTAGAAGGGAAAATTTACACCGTCATATCCAAACAGGAAAATATGTCCATTTTTTCACAGTTTATGGTGGATGTTGGTTACGATAAGGTTTTGGATAAAACAGGTACCTATACCGCCTTTGTCCCATCTGATAGTGTTTTGGAAATCTACCTGATGGAAAAGTATGGTAGCTCTGAACCCGAAAATATTGATTCCATAGTAAAAAGTGATATTGTAAAATATCATATTTTACAAATGCCCTGGAGTAAAGATCAATTGCAGACTCTTTCTTCCCGCGGTTGGATTAACGTGACCGATATTTCTAATAATAAACCTACCGCTTTTAAACGCAAGTCATTGCTAAGGGAACCCAACAGGACATACAAGATTCAACGTTTTCTTTCCGATGATGACCCTTTTGATATTATTATACCGGATAATCAAACTTCTTCTACAACCCGCACCGTTTTTACCAGTTCACCAAAGTATGTACCCTTGTTTTTCGATGGATTTATGCAAGCCAGAGGGTTAGGTCCGGATGATTATAGTTATTATTTTGACCGAACTTATAATTCCGGCGAAGTTTATTTTGCCAACTCTAAAATTATTGGAAAAGATTTATTTGCTGAAAACGGATTTGTTTATTCAATAGACCAGGTGGTTGAACCATTGAAAAATGCTGAACAACTACTGGAAGAAGGGCCTTATGCAAAGTTTTTGCAATTAATACATAACAACTCGGTTTTTCAGTTTAACCAGGAAGCTACCCTGGCTCAAAAGGGAGCAAGTGAAGGAGCCGAAGTTGAGGATCTCTACGATTTATCTTACAGCAGTCAGTTTCCAATAAATATTCATAATGAGTTGGTCGGTTCAAGTACCAATACAGTTGAACGTCATAATGGATTACTGGCCCCAACAGATGAAGCTATGGATATCTTCTTTAATGAATATTTGACAGAATGGGGGAGCAGTTGGTCATCTGTACCTCAAAACATAGAGTATTTATTTGTGAATGCTCATATGGCTCTTGAAGCAGTGTATGAAAAAGATTTAAACACAGGGTTCTACAATGCTAATGGGGATATCATCACGAAGGCTGATTTTGAGATTGAGGAGGTTAGTTATGGAAGTAACACTACCTTTATCGGTCTGAATAAGGCTGTCGTTCCTAAATTTTTCTCCAGTGTATCGGCTCCTTTGTTGTTAGATCCCACCTATAATTCTTTTTTCGGTGCTTATATTTCTGTTAATCTGCTTTCAGCATTGAAGGATCCGGCTACAGATTTTTCATTTTTTATTGTCGACAACCAGTCATTAGCGATAGATTCTTCCCTTTTTGTTTCTGAATTACCGAATGGAAGATTCCAGATTTTGGCCTTCGACCACCAGGAAGAGAAATTGGTTAACATGTTGAGTAGTGAGTACAGAGATATTTTTACACGCAAGTTATACGGACAAATAGGCATTCAACCTATTTTAGGACAGGCAAAACGTGAGTTTATTGAAACATTGGATGGTCGTCACATTGTGGTACAAAATGATACGGTTTCAGGTGGCGTTCCTTCTGAGTTTGGGTTAAATTCCGGAAGGGATACTACAGTGGTTTTTACTGAAATTACTAATTTGCCTATAACTAATGGTCGGGTTTTTGAATGCAATGGCTGGTTGAAATTTCCTGTTAAAAACACTTATGACTATTTAAGAAACACTAAATTTTTAACCCTTCTGAATCAGGTGGGGCTGGCAGATGTTTCTAATGAGCGTCTAACTTTTACTGACCCAACTGAGAGATATACAATATTTGTACCTTCAAATGCAGCCCTGGATAGTATTCAGGTAGATACATTTTCATTAGATGAAGTGAAAAAACTTGTTAGTTTTCACATCGTGAAAGGGGAGTTGATTTTCACTGACGGTCGTCAACCCCGGAGTGACTACAGAACTCTGAATAATCAATTTTTGCATCTTGATCCTCAGCCTGATAATCTTTTGATATTAGATGAAAATTATGATGTTTATTATGATAAGCTGGTGTTGTCATCAAATGCTAATTTGTTTGGGATGTACAAGCAAAATCTTGATGAAAACTACTATATAACGAATGTAGTAACCCACAGAATCGATACTGTAATAATGCCTTATTAAAGAGTACTATGCTAACAAATTGGTATAAAAATTATATAAAAAATATGAAATATATTCTGTTGCTATTTGGCATGGCATCTTTTATTACACAGATACATGCCCAGAACCATATAGTTCGTGGTAAAGTCAGTGATGAAAATGGAGGAATTATCGGGGCAACCATAGTTGAACTGGATGAAAACGACAGGATAATAAAAGGTACGATTACAAATTATGATGGTGATTACACCATACAGTTATCCTCACCTGATGCAACGATCCAATTTAGTTTTATAGGTTATGAGACGAAAGTTGAGAAAGTTAATGGAAGAACAGAGATTAACCCCAGCCTTGGTCCTGATGCCATTGCGATGGATGAGATAGTAATCATAGGTAAATCAACCGCACCTTCAATAACAGGGGTGGCAACCAGGGACAGGACCGGTTCATCAACTACGATAAAAATGGAGGAGTTGAGAAGTGCTACAGTTACAACAGTGGGTGATGCATTGCAAGGAAAAATTGCCGGTCTGGATATTATGGGCGGCGGAAGTCCGGGTAGTGGTTCCAGCATCGTTATCCGTGGTTTGGGAAGTTTAGGCGGGAGTAATCCCCTGGTGGTGGTCGATGGTATTGTTCAAAGAGTGAGCACCGCTGATCTCGATTTTGCTTCAGCTGACGAGGAAGACATCGGTATGCTGGTAAGTATTGCACCCGGAGATATTAAAGCGGTCCGTGTATTGAAAGATGCTGCAGAAACAGCTGTTTATGGTACCAAAGGAGCTAATGGTGTTCTGGAGATTGAGACCAATAAGGGAAGCAGAGGTAAAACAAAATTTGATTTGACTTATAAGAAATCACTTTCCGTAGAACCACCCCGGATTCCCATGTTAAATGGTGATGAGTATGTAATGTTGCAACAAGAAATGTATCATAACCGCTATGGGGTTATCGATTTACCACCTGAAATCTCTAATGATATCGAATATCTTGATTACTATAATTATGCACAGAATACAAACTGGGTGGATGATATTACCCAAACAGGAGAAATTGATGATGTTGGATTCAGGCTTTCAGGGGGTGGAGATAAAACGGCGTACTATGCCTCTGTGAACTATCAAAATAATATTGGTACCGTTAAAAACACAGCCAATGAACGTTTCACAACACGTATTAATTTGGGCTACAACATATCAAAAAAGTTAAATCTGAATACCCAGATTAGTTATGTCAATATTTATAAAGATGATAACTGGGCAGAGAACACCCGGAACAATAATGTCCGTAGTCAGGCTTACAGAAAAGCACCCAATATGGCTATTTTTGAGCACACACCTGAAGGTGTAAAAACGAATGAGTTTTTCACTCCTCTGGAAAACTACCAGGGAGATGGTATAGAATATTTTAATCCGAGTGCGGTAGTCGCCTTAAGTGATAAT
>CBDUPM010000005.1:0-22281 GCA_965369105.1 uncultured Bacteroidales bacterium
GATCTCAGATGAGTTTTTTGGAGTTATGTTTCCGATTTTCTTAAAAGGGATGATGGAAGGGTCTTTTGAATCACGCTGTTTTGCATTGAAGGAATGGCAACTTGTAAGAAATAAAAATACAATACCTGCGATAAGATGGAATTTACCTCTTTTCATTATAAACTTATTTGAGTTTTTCAAAAGCACCAATATCAATAGACTCAGGACCCAGGGGATTTCCCCAGAAATCTTTGCCCCCATTATGATTAATCAAAATTCCAGCATCAATACAGGGCGAATTATCCTTCAGCTTATATCCGGACAAACGATCAGGATCGTACATGTTTATATCGTAATCAACTTTCCCGGGGTCCACAAAAAGCGGATCTGCTACAATGGCACCTTTACCTTTTGGTTCTACATTATAGAACAGGTTATTTTTGAATTCGCAGGTTTCATCCGGCTCCACACCCCAGCTACCTTTGTCTTCAAAATAAAAAATATTATTATAAAAATAGGTGTAACCGGGAATTCTCACCTTACCCGGACTGGCAAAAATGCTGGCATTTAAGCCTGCCCTGAAATAGTGAGTATTGTTGTAGATCCAAATTCCTCTGGCATTGTCATCCGCCGGGAAACCATATTCATAGGCTCCCAGTCTTTCGTTAACCGTAATGTTATAACGAATGGTTATATCACGGTTATACCGGCGCATTATTCCACAAAACCAATTGTTATCATGACTGTAGTTATACTGAATGATCGTTCCTCTTGCGTTATAGTCAGCATCGAAACCACCATGATCGATATCTCCGGGTTCTCCTATGTTTCCATAAGCCTCATTATATTGCATAATACAACCAACAGATGCAAAATTAAACACACTGTGCCCTGTGCTGTATCGACTGTTATTAGCCAGGACATTATATTCAACCCGTTGATCGATCCCCATCCGGGCTATAATCCCGTTTCTGCCCGTATGTTCCACCCTGTTTCCCCGAATAACAAAGTTTGTCCAGGGAAAATATGTACTTGAATGGATATCTCCCCAGGTTGAAGTATTACCTATTCCGACCCCTCCAACATTTTTAACATAGTTATTTTCAATTAACAAATTGTGAAATTTGGTCCTGGTTTCCTTGCCTTTTACATGAACATGGATTCCACCACGCTGTTTGCCTTCAACTTTACCATTAACATCATGAATAAAACAATTTCGTACGGTCACATCTTCCACAATTCCATTATTTTCTGCTACGATGTAAATACCCCGTAATTTTCCCTGATCCCCATCGCTTCCGTCTGTATTGGTTATTTCCAGGTTATTAATTTCCCAAAAAGCCCCGTTATACAAATAAAATGTGGAGTTCACCTTGCCATTCCCGTTAATGACAGGTTTATGGTCTATATCTTCCCAGTAGGCCTTATTCGATTTAGGATTATATGCTGTAAGCCTGATTGGATTTTCTTTGGTACCTGAACCTGTGGGTGCAAACTGCCCGTTAAAGGATTTCCCGGCAGCAAACAAAATCTGAGTTCCCGGAGAAAATTCCGCGTTTTTATATTGATCGAAGTCAGCCTGGGTTTTGATAAAAACGACGGGCTTATCCTCCGGTTTTTTACCCGCAAAAAAAGAGATAGAAACCAGAATTAAAATTAATAGTGTGGTGTTTCGGTTTTTTGAAATCATATGATTTAGATTAATTTACAAATAAAAAGGGACTACCATAAAAACAGGCCTTCATTTTGTTCATTGTTTAGTTACATAAATGGTTTTCGATTTTCGCAAATTCCCTGTACTTACAGACACAATGTACCTGCCTGTTAAAAAATTATTCATATCAAAAGTAAAAGGTAAATAAATATTAGAAAATTGTTTCATTTTTACTCCATTCAATGAATAGACTTCAATATCAGATTGCTGAGAATCCTGGTTTGAAAAAATGTGCACTTTCCCGCTTAAGGATTCAGAATAAATAGTTAAACCTGCTGTTGGGTTTTCCTGAAATAATCCGTTTATATTTCCGGTAAGAAATTCCCGTAAAGCATAAATATCCCGGGCAACTTTGAAAAAGGAATTTTTCATTGGCTCCCACCATTGGTAGTTTCCATCCAACAATCCTTTATTGGAGTCGTTATTATCAATATACCTGAAATAATGATATCCCACACAACCCGGATGTTCAATCAGAGCAAGGGTAAAATTCTCAAAGAATTTTGCACGGTCTTCCTGGGTTGGAACCAACCAACCTGCACCGTTTTCATTGCCCAAACCTGAGTCTTCTGCTTTTGCATAAAATTCAGTAATAAAAAAGGGTTTACCCCCTGCCGACCACCTGTCCATTTCCTCTGTTGAAGGAGTCCATGTACCATAAACATTAATACTGATCATATCCACATATTTCGCGGCTTCAATAAAAATGGAAGGCATTCTTTTAGCTGCACCATGCAAACGACTGCCCAGATACAAATGGTTTGGATCGTACCTTTTAATGGCCTCCCCGGTTATCCTGTAATAGGTTCCTGTTACAAAACCATGAAAAAGTTCCCTGTCCTGATTAGAGATGGAATAATTTTCACCCTTACGTTCTATCATCCAGTTATTTGCAGCCAGATAGTTAGGATCAGTTTTATCTTCAATTTCCAGAAAACGGTCCAAAAGATTTCCATAGCTGGAGTTATCATAAACAGGTAACTCATTATCAGAAAAATGACCTAATAAATAAGGGTCATCTTTACTTTCCGCTAATTGCTTTGCATGGCTATCACAAAAATCAGTGTATTCGGGATCAAAAACAGGGATTATGCCCTTTGCAATCAGATCTTTTGTGCGCGGGCTTGTATTTTTATAGCTCTGCATAAAGTTCCAGCGCGGACAATAGGGCATCTTGTGAGTTTCTCCATCGTTAATGCTTTCATCCGACCAGCAACCCAAGGTGTTGGCCCCAATTTCCCAGAGTATTTCAGGAAGTTCCATTGATCCCCCTTTACTGACAGAATTTACACCCACCGTAAAAAAAAGATAGCCTTCCGGATCAACCAAATACCATACTTCATTTACTTTTTTAATCTGGAAAAATCCTGAACTTTCAACTTTAACTTTCAGATTTCCTCCATATATACTTAATTCTGAATTGCTTGTAACATCGTTTAAAAGTCGGACCGGTTTTGGATCTTTTCCGGAAACATTGGCATAATCGTAGGTAAAACTAAACTGCGAAAACGTATTGATATGAATGAAAATAGCAGTAAAAAGCAATAAGAAAAGAAATTTAGCTTTTTTATATGTACGCATCATGACAATTCTATTCATTTATTTTATAACAGTGGGCCGACTTTTTATAAACCGCGTAACAAGGAATGAACCGGGCGTTTATTACAATTATTCTATATCTTTAAAAACTTTACTTGCAAGGCAGTTGATCATTCTTCTATTTCAAAATTTCAGAACCAAGGGGCTATTCCGTCTCCACCTTATATTCGTTCAGTAGCATTCCATCCGGGTTATAATGCCTGAAAATCAATAATGGAATTTCATTTTCATATATAAGCGATCCTTCCAGAAATCCTCCCACCACGTTAAGGTATAAATGTTCGGGATAAACGTCTTCCTGTTTCCATCCCCCGGCATGTGCATCGCTTCCGGGACCACAGCTAAACTCCAGCAAGCCGGATTCCGCATCTTTCGACACGTATTGCCAGTGACGGTCGCCACATACACTTACCATATTTTTTTGTTCCGAAATAAATTTCCGTAACATATCTCCTTCGTATTGAAAACCTATGTTGGCATGATTGTCATTTTTATTTCCACGGTCGGGACCAACAACAGGCGTCGGGCTAATAAGCACTTTGAAGGTAGCATCAGACTCTTCCACGGTGTTTTTAAACCATTCCATTTGCTCTTTACCCCAGATGGTTTTTTCAGGTCCGTCGGGACTTGGATTAGGACTGCGATAATCGCGTCCTTCTGGTAACCAGATCTGAAGATCCTTTCCCCAGCGAATGGTACGATAGGTTTTATCTCCCATGGGAACTTCATCTAAAAATATCTGTGTCCCCTGTTCATAGGTAAAATCGCCCATATACCTGGTTTTCATTCCGGGATAAGCATCGTTCATCCATGTATCGTGGTCATCTTTGATAAAATAACTGGCAACCTGACGGTGGAATTCAATATTATTTGGGTAGCTGTACATTCTGTCCCAATGCCAGCGGGCTAAATCAGCAGTTTTTCCCAGTCCGTCGTAATATACTATATCACCTGTATGAACAAAAAATTCCGGATCCAGTTTGAGGGCGTTTGGATATAATTTATAGCCGGTTTCGCTATCTACATCGGGATATGAAGTTCCAGTAGTCACAATAAAATTAACCTCAGAAGGGGTATTTTTGTCCGGAGCCGTTTTAAATTTCCCTTCTAAGTTGGCTCTTATTTTTCTGCCTTTCAGGGCTCTTGCTTCCACCAACAATAAATATTCCTTTCCGGGAATAAGACCCGAAATTTCAAATTGAGTTGCATAGGCTTTATCAGGATTTACCATTTGCCAATCCAGTTTTTGCCATTTTTCTTCTCCGGCCATCTTATACTTCAGACCAACTTTTCCTTCACTTCCGGGTGTTGCTCCCTGGATGGTATTAATATCATACCCCTCAGGAAAGCTAAGCACAGGAATCCGGTTTGGACGTCTGCCTTTTCTTATTTTTTCCAGCTCCCCGGTATCATCGTTTATATAATTCACATCAGGCATAAGGGCATCATTTCCAACACGGACCGGGTTTTCAGTTAATCGCACCCAAACAATAGCGGTATTTTGCGTCACTTCACCAATTTTTATTCCCGTGGCCAGATATGGGCCATCTCCTGCCTGGTTACAGGCAGTAATGAAAATTACCAGGATGAACAGGTAAGCCATATTTAGATTTTGAAATTTCATTTTTTTTAGTTTTAAAACATAAGATGTATCCGATTATTCTTCGATAGAAAAATTCCTGATATCTCCATAAATATTCATTTGAGGATGTACAATGAAAGCGCGATATTCATAGCTGACGCCCTCTTCCAGATTTAATTGATTTATAGTAAAGGGTCCTTTTTGGGTCACTTTTACTGTTGGAGTTTTAAACCACGATGTTGAATATAAACTTTCTACAAATCCTGCATAGGGACGATATTCAAATCCAACATTCAATTCTTCAGTATCTCCGAACCTCAGAATTTCACCGGCAAACTCTGTGATATTGCCTTTCGTTTTAACTCCTCCTGTTTCCACAACCGGAGGATCAAGTGCAGGTACTACATTTTCAAGTTTTACTACAACCGGATTTGGCCATTTTCCATTATTGTATATGCGTTGGGCTCTCACCACAGAGATGTGCAATCCATCTTCTTCTTGAGCAAACTCAGACCTGGGGTTTATACCGGGTTGATATTCAACCACTAAATCATTTTGACCCAGGACACTTATTTTGGTATCCGTAGTTGCTTTTATGGATCCGAGAACAAATTCTTTACGTTCACCTCTTTTCCATTTTGAATGGCCGGTTATAATCGCATACACAGTTTTCCTGTCTTTTGAGGCTGTATACCATATATTTTCTTCATGTGTAATAATCCATGGGCGGACATTTAAAACTGCTTCCTGATTAACGAAATGCCAGGCTGCCAATTCGGTCAGGTTTCTGGTCTCCGGATCAGGAATTTCTCCATATGGATCCAAGCCGATATTTAAGAGTAAATTTCCTCCTTTAGCCCGGGTTTCTATTAAAATTTCAATTAATCTGCCAGCCGGTTTCAGCTCATCATTAGTGGGTTTATATTGCCATTGGGTTCCCATGGTAATGCAGGACTCCCACAAATGGTCGTCTGCAAGTCCGGGCAGTTTTTGCTCAGGTGTATTCACAGCTCCCCGTGTAATGACAAGCTCAGGTTGTAAACTCCAGGCTTCATCCTTACAGGATTCTTTTGGGTTTCCATCTATGAATAACACATCAATTTTTCCATAGTTTGAAAAAAGCTCATGGGTTTGCTTTCGAATAAACTGGCTGTATTTTTCTTTTAATTCTTCATCTATTTCAAGCTCACGTCTTCGTATGACAATACCATTTTCCCTTAAAAAATTAAAATCTTCCGGAGAATAATAAAATCCAACGGCCAAACCCGCTTTTCTCACACCATCAACATATTCTTTTAATAAATCCTTTTTATAGGGTGTGTTCGTAATATTAAAATCTGTCGTTTCTGTATCCCACATGCAAAATCCAGAATGGTGTTTGGTGGTAAAAACTACATATTTCATACCGGCCAGTTTGGCCTGTAAGGCAATTTTATAAGGATCGAAATCTAAAGGATTAAAAGTTTTGGGTAATTCATAAATAAAGCGATTGGCATAATCGTCTGAAGCCCCTACCAATGAATGACTGATTACGATACCCAGCTGGCTATCAAAGCTCCAGTGAATGAACATTCCAAATCCCATATCCCTCAACCATTCCTGCCTTTCTGGTATATTCCGATTGAAATCGTTTTCTTCCATACTCTTGTCGGGCTGAGACCAAAGAGGTACTGATAAAATAAGAATGAGAAATATTCCAAAAATATTTTTCATAAAGGGCCTTTTAAAAACTACCTTAACCATACCGGTATAGAATCATTCGCTGTCCAGGTTTTAATCCTTCTGTCTAATTTATCTCCTTTCCATTCTGTCGTTCCTGCAGGCAGAGCATCATTTTCGGGAAGCCATTTTTTCAGGTCGGCAATAATATCGGTATATTTTGGATCACCTGCGAGGTTTACATGCTCTCCCGGGTCATTTTGGTGATCATATAATTCCTCGCCACCATCCCGGTAATGAATGTATCTCCAGTCTTTACTTCTGATCGAATGATTTTTATAATACCAGCTGCTCAATACGGGCTTATTCCAGGATTTTCCCGGTTTTTTAATGAGTGAAGCAAGGCTGTTTCCTTCTAATTTTGAAGCTTCAGGAAGATTGCATAATTCCAAAAGTGTGGGGTAAATGTCCAAAAGACTAACAACTTCCCCGGATTGTTCACCGGCCTTTTTCATCCCCGGAACTTTAAAAAACAATGGGACTTTGGTCGATTCTTCCCACAATGCCTGTTTACGCCAGTGATGTTTTTCTCCTAAATGCTGACCATGGTCTGACCAAAGAACAACAATAGTATTATCAGCATATTTGCTGTTTTCCAAAGCCTCCAAAACTTTTCCAAGTTCATGATCGACAAAAGATACACATGCAAGATACCCATAAACCAGTTCTTTCCAGTAGCTGTCGCTTAGATTTACAACTGCATGATGATCTCCACCTTTTATGGTTCCAAAGGCAATGGATTTCCCCATGATAGGAATATCTGCCATTTCATCATCCGGTATTTCAGGAATTTTAATTTCATCCAAGTCATATAAATCAAAGAATTCTTTGGGAGCAGTATAAGGAACGTGGGGTCGAACAAATCCTACTGCCAGGAAAAAGGGTTTTTCGTGTTCCTCATTCAACTTTTCAATGGCCCATTCCGCAATTAGCTCATCAAACATTTTCCCTCCTGGCATATCTTCTCTTTCCAATGCTCCGTAACACAATGAATGTCCATTTGCGTATTCCTCTCCATAATGGTTAACGATCTGACTGCCATTTTTGGGAAAAGGATAAAATTTTGTACCACCATAACCATCACCACGATCCCTTAGGTCTTTTGGCACCTTATAATTTGGAGCAATTTCATCCCAGAAATCGGCAGTTCGGTCTTTATAATCAGAGACACCATTATGAAAGATTTTACCAACAGCCATTGTTTCATAGCCATTATCCTTAAAGTACTGTGGAAGCATTTTATGTTCTCCCATAACTTTTTCATATGACTTTTGCATTGCTTTGGTTGAGCTATACCAGCCTGATGTTGCAGGATGGATACCACTCAGGAGTGAATTACGTGAAGCAGTACAAACCGGTTGTGAGCAATGTGCATTATTAAACAATACCCCCTGTTCAAAAAGCTGATCCATATTAGGAGTCAATACCTGTGGGTTTCCATCTAATGCTCCTACCCAATCGTTTAAATCATCAATGGATATAAAGAGAACATTAGGACTCTTAAACTCAGGAGTAGAACAAGCTGATAGTCCCAGAAACAAAGGCAAAACGAAATTTAATTGCTTCATATTTTCAAAAAATTAATTTTATTAAAAGCAGGATTTTATAAGAAGATCTATATAATGAAAATTCATTCATATAATGCTTGAATAAAACCCAACCAATCTTTTATGATAAACATAAATACCACCTATGTCATCCTTGCTCATCCAAAATCCTTACTTCAGAAAAGAAATAATAAAATAAAATATTATCATAAAAGAGGATGTCTGAAAACCTATCTATTAAATAAGATATATTTCAGACATCCAATTATTTAGAAAAGTATTCTATTTTTTAATAAACTTAGCTGTGTAAGTTCCTGTTTTGCCGGTAAAGGACATAACATAGATACCGTTTTGCAAACCTTCAACATTAATACTTTTCTGGCCTGCTTTGATGGTTTCCTGCATCACTTTCTGACCTAATATATTATAAACCTCAATTCCCTGATAAATATTTTCAGGCATATTGAAATTCAAAATACTATTTACAGGGTTAGGATAAAGGCTTACCGCAGGGGATTTGAAATCAGATATGCTCAAGCTTGGGTTGAAAACAATTGTTGTAGTAGATGTGACTGACTCATCAGCACTGGTAACCTCAACCGTTGCAGTTCTTTCTGCTGAGTTACCAAAAGCATCAATAGCCTGAGTTATTACAACAGTGGCATTCTCATTGGTTGGTTCAGCAGTTACTGTAGGATCAACAAGAATTGATATTTCCAAGGCATAGCTTGTAATAGCAGGATCGAAACCTTCGACCAAGGTTCCGCCGACGTATAAAGCTGAAAGAGTCGCATCATCAGCTCCAATAACAGGCTCTTCGTAATAAGTAACCAAGAAATCGTCCATCCAGATACGACTGTCACTGGCATCATTGATATCACAAACACCTTCAACTTTAATCTGAATTGAATCCGTTGTTTCGTTGATTTCAACTATTACTTCCTGCCATTCAGCAGTAAGGTCAGCACCTTTAATACTTTTAAGCAATGTACTATCCGTATCACTCGTTTTAGTATAAATATTAAATTCATGCTCAGGAACAACAACCTCGGCCGCTACCCACAATGAAAAGGTACCTACATTTATAATTTTCGGAGATAATAAAAAACCTGGTTCCGGATTATTTCCGGTTGGATGTCCCCTGGTGAATTTTAATGCACCAACACCCGGGAATACACCTGGAGTAGGTTCCACCTGGGTCGGAGTTGAGTCGAAAAAGACACCATTTCTCTCCCAACCATCTAAACCTGAAGTCTCAAAACCATCCTGATACCAATAGTCGGTTTGGGTAAAAATAATAGTGGTAGTTACTATTGTTGTATTATCTTCGGCAGTGACAACTACAGTTGCCGTTCTTTCAGCTTCTGAACCTGCGATATCACTAACCTGGGTAATTACAACCGTGGCATTCGGACTGTTAGCCTCAGCAGTAACAGTATAGTCCATGGCATGAGAGACTTCCATTGCGTAGCTTGTAACATTAAAATCAAAGCCATCAATCAGGTTTCCTCCAACCATAAGGGATAATAGAGTTGCATCATCCGTTGCAGCAGCAGGTTTTCCCAGGGCAATATCATCAACATAAAGCATCCCCTTACTTGAGGTACCCCCATCGGCACTTACGTAAATTCTGATAGTTACCTCTCCATCAATATTGAGAGGAACAGTAACAAACTGAAAATCAGCGATATTTGTCAGATCAAGACCAGCCGGATTCGTAACTACATCGGTCCATTCTAATCCATCTGTTGAACTCTGAATAATGACTACCGGGTTTTGATCCGGATCCCTTAATTTACACCAGAAGGATAAATCTGTTACCCCATTTACTTTTGGCATTTGAATCCACGAAGTCAGATTATTGGTTTTCATTTTTGCAGAAAAAAGAGCAGTTGTATCAACCATATTCGCAGCATGACTTCCGTCAGAATAGGAAACATCTTTTACGTCCCATCCGTCAGGGGTGCCGTTAACCGCAAAACCTTCCAGGAAATAGTAGTCTTGAGCAGAAACATTCCATGCTGTAAAAAGCAGGAATATCAAAAATAATTTAGAAATAAGTAGTGTTTTTTTCATAATAAAAAAGTTTAATTAGCTGTTAAAATATAGTTTGTTTGTATTTGTTTTTTTCTTAATAAAGCTTCGAGAAAATAATAATCGGCATACACCAGGGGTACATCAATTTCTTTACCCACCGGTTTTGATCCCGTAGAGTGTCTCAATAAAAAACCACCATGGCTGCCAATATCGTTGAAATATTCTGTTGATCCAAGTGAATCCATAATTCTATTGGCCAATTGTAAATAAGTTTCACTATTCCCGTTTGTCAAGGAGCTTAACTCGTAAAGTGCCGATGCGATGACTGCAGCTGAAGAAACATCACGAGGCTCGTTTATATTGCCAGATACGCTGAAATCCCAATAGGGAATATAATCATCCGGCAATTTTGCAATGTTAAATATATAGTCTGCTATACTTTCCGCCTGGGTTAAAAATTCAGGACTTTTCGTTTCCCGGTATACCATGGTATATCCATAGAGAGCCCATGCCTGTCCTCTTGCCCAACTCGATTCATCGGATGCCCCCTGCCGGGTTTGTTTTTTAACAGGCTTTCCTGTAATTGTATCATAACTCACCACATGGTACGAACTGAAGTCAGGCCGGAAATGATTATTCATAGTAGTTTGAGCATGTTTTACTGCAATATTTGAGAAAACTGGATCCCCTGTCTCTCTGGATGCCCAGAAAAGCAGTTCCAGGTTTATCATATTGTCAATGATAACCGGATAATCCCATTTATCCCTATGATGATCCCATGACCGGATACAACCGACCTTTTCGTTAAAACGTGTAAGCAATGTCCTGGCCGACTGTATTAAAACCTCCCGATAAGCTTTATTTCCGGTAAGTCTGAATCCCTGACCGTAGCTTGACATCATTTTAAATCCTATATCATGGTTGGAGGCGTTATACTTTTCACTTTCAAGCTTTTCTGTAAATATTTTCGCTTCGGTAGCCCATAACTCATCCTTTGTCAAATCATATAACAACCAGAGTATTCCGGGATAAAACCCGCTTGTCCAGTCTTTTTTCCCCACCCTGGCAATATTGCCTTCATCATCCAGGGCTCTGGGGAAAACCCGGCTTTCACTTTGGTTCAGTTTTTTGGTTTCCTGAAGGGCATAATTTCCCTGTTCAACTATATTATGAATTAACTCTCCTTCCGAAATAAAACTTTCACCTGCTATATTTCTTTTACAGGATATCGTTAAAATGGACAGAAGAATAAGGAAAAAAAATGTCTTCATAAAATATTTCAGTTTTACCATCTATACAAATTTAACCGCTTCAGAATAGAGTTCTTATATCATCGGTTCCAATTTTTTGCAATATTGTTCCTTTTTTAAAGACATGTTCCAAAAAGCAACATTTGTGCTAATTTTCTTCCTTCCTGAGAAGTATCTTGCAAAAAATTGTATTTTTGAGTAATTACTTTTTTCTATGAAGTACTTTTTCATTTTCACCATATGTCTTTTTTATACTCTTAGCCTGTTTGGCTATGATACTCCCATTATTTCCCTTACAAAAGTATCTCCTGAAGGAGGACTTACCTATAATTCGGTAATGTGTATTGCCGAAGATGAAATGGGATTCATATGGTTTGGATCAAATGATGGTCTATTCCGGTATAATTCAATTGATTTTAAACGTTACAGCCACTTTCAAAACGATACCAACAGTATCTCTACTAACCGGATAAATAAAATACACAAAGACCATTCCGATAAATTATGGATTGCGACTGAAAATGGTTTATGTCTTTATAACAGAAAAAACGATAATTTCAGCACTTTTTTCCTGAAGGATCAGTTCGGGAATCCGAGTGGAAAGATTATCAATTCCTTCTTTCAGACTAGCGACAGCATTTATTGGTTTTCCGATGAAAGAGGTTTTGGTACCATTGATATTCAGAATAAAAAAGCATTTTATAAAAACATAAAAGATAAAAATGAGAGTGTAAACCTCATTTCCCCGGATGAACAGGGTACGATTTGGGTATTTTTTAATGATGGGGATATTTATTATCAACCGAAAGGGTCAACAGTTTTTTACTATTTTTCCAAAGCTTTGCCCTACCAGATTCATTCCGTTTTGGTTGACAAGGATAAAATCTGGATCGCCTATGAAACCAACGGCCTGCTTTGCTTAAATATTGACGGATCGGTACATACCTATTTTAATTTTGAAAACAAAGATTCTACCGCCCTTCCAAATAACCAGGTGAGAAGTATACTGAAGGATGAAAATGGTCTGATTTGGGCAGCTACCTACGAGGGAGTGGCATTAATCAAGGACTTTAAGGTGATTTCTTTAATAAATCCAATCAATTATTCAGAACTACCCAATCATTCGGTCTGGTCACTGTTTATGGATTCTCAAGAAAATATCTGGATAGGCACTTTTTATGGAGGTTTGTGTTTTCACAGTAAATACAGCAACTACTTTAATCATCATACCCAATCCGGTTTAATTAATTCTTTAAGTTTTAACATCATCAGTTCTTTTGTGGAAGTCCCGGGAAGCTCTGAAATTATTGTGGGTACTGAAGACGGAAACTTAAATTATTTCAATCCGGAAACGAATTTATTTACAAGATTAAAGGTTATTTATAATGGAATAGAGGTGGGTAATATTAAATCTATGACCTTCGATCAGGATGAAACCTTTTGGGTCGGAACCTATGGCCATGGAGTTTTGTATAGAGAGAAATCATCACAAAACTTTAAACAGTTATCCCTTCCCTTTAAAACCGGAATTCAAGCCCTTCATATATTAGCTGACGATAATGGCATATGGGTTAGTAATTATCCTTACGGGGTGTATTTTTATAATTTTACCACCAAAGAGTTTAGCTCCTTTCAACATAATCCATTGGATATTAATACAATTTCGAATAATAATGTCAGACAGATCTTAAAAGACAAAAACGAAAACCTATGGATTGCAACCCGAAACGGGCTTAACTTATTGAAAAAAGGATCTGATTCATTTATACATTTTTTTTACGAGGAAAATAATCCTGCCAGCATAAGTAGTAATATCATCTATTCAATGCTGGAGGATAAGGATGGAATACTTTGGATTGGTACAAACGGAGAGGGTCTCAACAAGTTTAACCCGGAAACCAGGATGGCAGAACATTATACCACAAAGGACGGATTACCCGGAAATGAAATTTTCTCGATTCTTCAGGACAGGAATAATAATTTATGGATAACCACCAACCAGGGTTTGTGTTTGTTTGATCCGGTTTCTAAAACCATCAGATCTTTTAATAACAGCGAAGGGATATATAATAACCGGTTTAACCCTAATTCAGCTTTAAGCTCTTCCAACGGTGAGTTATATTTCGGTGGCACCAATGGTTTCATCCGGTTCCAGCCCGAAAATATTACTTCAAATCTTGTTCCTCCTAAAACTATAATAACCGAACTTTATATAAACAATAAGCTCGTATTGCCCGGAGAAGAAAACAAACTATTAAAAGATATTATAAGTAAAACGGAATTGCTTGAATTACCTTTTACAAAAAATTCCATTGGTTTTCGGTTTGTGTCCAATAATTATATTGACCCATTAAATAATCGCTTTAAATACAGAATGAGAGGATTCAATGATGAGTGGATCAATATAGCGGTAAACGAAAGAGCAACCTTTACAAAAATTCCGGCTGGAAAATATACTTTTGAGGTTAAATCGGCTAACAATGACGGGGTTTGGAATGAAACCCCCACTACTTTAACGGTTCGTATTTTTGCACCATTCTGGTTACGCTGGTATGCTTATCTTTTTTATATCCTGTTTATTTCCCTGGTACTTATTTATATCCGAAAACAAATTATCAGACAACAAAAGCTTAAAAAAGAAATTGAGTTTGAAAAGATAAATCAGGAGAATAAAGAACATCTGCATCAGATGAAATTACAGTTTTTTACGAATATTTCGCATGAATTCAGGACTCCTCTCACCCTGATTCAGGGACCGGTGAACCGATTGTTAAAGCGGGACGATCAGCCTGAAGAGGTCCTGAATCAAATGACCCTGATAAAGAATAATACCGATCGTTTGCTACGTCTTATTAACCAGTTTCTGGATTTTAGAAAGGTTGATTCTGAAAAACTGAAACTAAATCCGGTAAATGCGGATATAATTTCTTTTTGTAGTAATATTTACAGCTGTTTTGAAGAAAATGCAAAACAAAGGAATTTTAATTTTAAATTCATCTCAGATTTATCAAAACTCAACATGGATTTTGATCCGGATAGATTGGATAAAGTCTTATTTAACCTTTTATCTAATGCATTTAAGCATACACCGGATGATGGAAAAATTACTTTTGAAGTTTACAGTAATACTAAACATCCGTCCAAAATTTCAGGGAAGAGTTTTTCATTTGGCGAAGATATTCCGGATAGCTTTGTAGAAATAATAATTTCAGATAGTGGTGGGGGTATTTCTGAAAAGCATCTTTCCTCCATTTTTGAAAGATTCTACCAGATAGAAAATAATTCACAGTCCGGCACAGGAATAGGTTTATCCTTATCAAAAAACTATATTTTAGTCCACAAAGGACAAATGATCGTTACCAGCCAGATAGGCAAAGGAACTGAGTTCAAGTTGTATATTCCTCAATATCAAACAGGTACATTAAGCGGGGAAGAAATAAGGGGAAAAATTGAATCCACTCCGGGTAATTATTCCCCGGATTCGATATCAAAAATTGACAGGGAGGTGTTAAACAAGGAAAAAGCCATAAATCAGGACGCTCTCATATTAATAGTTGAAGATAATATGGAATTGCTGAATTACCTGGGAGACCTGATCCAAAATCATTTCAGAGTGGCAAAAGCCAGAAACGGAAAGGTGGCAATGGAACTGATTTATTCCATGTATCCTGATCTGGTTATTTCGGATATAATGATGCCGGAAATGGATGGCATTGAGCTTTGTAAAGCTATTAAAACTGATATTAAAACCAGTCATATTCCAATGATATTGCTAACAGCCCTGGATTCTGTTAAAGACAGGATTTCCGGAATGCAATCAGGTGCAGACGCTTATTTGGGAAAACCTTTTGAGGATGAATTACTTATTGCCCAGGTGAACAGTTTGCTGGAATCAAGAAAAAAACTCAGGGAATCCTTTAGCTCAAAAGAAATAAACTGGGAAGAAAAATATTCTGCATTCGACCTGGATAAAAAGTTGCTTCAAAAAGCCATAAGTGTTGTAGAAGAAAATATAAGTGATATTGACCTTTCAGTTCAGCAGCTTGCCAGTAAGTTGCATCTCAGCCGAACTCACCTGCACAGAAAATTAAAATCCTTAACCAATCAATCAGCAACTGAATTTATCCGGGATGTCCGGTTGAAAAATGCCGTCAAACTCATGAAGGAAGGCAAATTAAAAGTGAATGAAATTGGTTATGCGGTTGGATTTAATTCTCATAATTATTTCACCCGGTCATTTAAAAAGCAATACGGGATCTCACCCAGCGATTATATGAGAAATAAATCTCGTGAAAAACCGGATCATTAAAACAACTTTCGTAACTGAATCCCATTTAATATGGTCTTCCCCTGAATGGGAATAAATTTAACTGAAACCCCCTGCCCCTGCTCTGTTAAAATTATTGTTTTGTATGAAATTGCTTTTTCAGGTAGCAACTGATTTTGATTGGAAATCTGAGATAGGAATTCCTTATCATTTACCCTCACAGAAAATATTCTTGTCTGACCCTTGTGATTGCCTGTGTTTTCTTCATCAAGATTATAAATCAAAGCTTCATGTTCCAAATCGGAACGAAGCTCAGAAAAGTGTAATGTAATTGAATATTTCCCATCTGGAACATCGAAACGAAACTCTTCAATACCTTCTACCTGAGTAGCATAAACCGCATCCAAATCCGTGTTTAAAATATTTAAATCGCTTCCATAGGCCTGACGATTTGAATTTCCCATTATATAAACTTCTCCCCCTGTATATCCCCAGCTTCCTGCCTCGTACTTTTGTGCCGGTAGCCAGTTCTCCTTTCTTTTGTAATCGGTATAAAACCTTTTGTCTCCCAGGCTTACATTTAATTTTTCAAAAGGCTTTCCTTTATCTTTTAGATTTTTCGGAATGATCAAAAAATCTATATCTGTCACATCAAAGACCGGATGGTTGTCTGATATGGATCTTGCCACCAATTGATTGACTCCCTGTTTAAATGGCACTGTAAAACTTGCTATTCCGTTTTTTACTTCTGATTTTCCAATTAATTCCCCATTATGGCTAAGTTCCACTTCTTTAAAATTAGAAAATACCTGTACAGGCTGAACAACAAAATCATCTGTTTGTGCTGCCGCCTGACCTGTTCTGAAATTCCACTCCCTGGAACCAATTCTCAGATAGGGCTTGTCGCTAAAATTTGCCTTGTAAAAACGATATGCATCTTTTGGCTTTCTGTCACTTGTTAGCAAACCTTTGGCATTCATATGCGGGGTGGTTTCCTTCCTGCTTTCTGAACTAAAATCTGCCAGGTTCCATACTATCATTGCATTAATAAAACTTCTTTCATTAAAGGCATTTATATATTCATTGTGATAATCTGTGGCATATTCAACTGATTTATCGAATCTTTCCGGATTAAAGTTATGGATCCGGATATCAGCATCTGCACCATATTCTGTCAGCAAAATTGGAACATTACCACAAAGTACTTTCATCTTATCCATGGTTTTCCCGATATTACTGCTTTTTCCGCTATACCATCCTGTATATATATTCCAGCCAAAAATTTCCGGAATATCAATAAGCCCGGCATCTTTATAAATCTGACCTCCCCCATGACCCACCATCATGGAATAACGGTAAGGATCATTTTCACGAATAATATTTTCTAACCTGGTAAATAAGCGATTAGATGAAAGAAGATATTGTTCCAGTTCTTCAGTCCCTTTTTCATAGGGTAGTCTGAGAAAAATCTCATTCATATAGGACCAGATAATCAAACTGGGATGGTTATAATACTGAGCCATCATTTCGCGCAGCATTCGTTCAGAATTATTAAAAATTGCCTCCGACTCAGTTATCCTGTTCACTAGTGGTATCTCAATGGATGTCAGTATTCCCAGTCTGTCGCATTCCTGAATAATAGTCTCATCCTGCGGATAATGAGCAATCCGTAAAAAATTACCCCCCATTTCTTTAAGCAGCTCAATATCATGAAGATGTAATTCATCGTCCAGGGCATTACCCATTCCCGGGTAATCCTGGTGCCGGGATGCTCCAATTAGCGTATAAGGGGATCCGTTTAATGAAAATCCTTTTTCAGAATCAAAATGAAACCAGCGGAATGCCAGCGGATTTTCAATCTGATCAACCACCTTACCATCCGCTTTTAAACAGCTAACCAAACGATATAAATAAGGATTTTCAGGAGACCATAATTCCGGACTGTCAATTTCTGACTGAAAATTAAAAGCAACCGTTTCTCCACTTTTGGCTGAATATTTTTTTACATGACTCAGTACTTCTTCCCCATACTTATTATAAACCTTATGTTCCACTTTGATCTTCTTATCTTCAGAAAGGGAGTTTGTAAAGGCTCCGTTTAATTGCAGTTCGGCCGATTTATCCGACACTTCCGGTGTAATCCAAAACACTCCTTTTGAATTAAGGCTGTCCATCCTGAAATGAACTTTCTCCAGGGCAAGAAGATGAACATCCCGGTAAATTCCACCAAAAAAAGTAAAATCTGCACTCAGGGGAGGGATGTCATCCGAATAACGGTTATTGGCTTCAACAATGATTTGGTTCGCAAACACTCCCTTTTCGGGGAAATCAAGAAATTTACTAATGGGTATATTGAATGAAGTATAGGCACCCATATGGCTGCCAGCCAATTGACCGTTAATATAGACATTTGCACTTATTCCAATGGCATCAAAAACCAGGTAAACTTCCTTATCTTTCCAAGAGGCCGGGATATATAAATCTTTTTTATAGCTGGTAATACCCCTGTAATAGCCAGGCGCATCATCCATCACATCAAGTGCATTCCAGCAATGAGGGATATTTACAGATTCCCACATAACATTTTTCATGGATGGATCCACAGCACCCTGAAAAAATTGCCAGTTGGAATTTATGCTAAACTGCAATCGTTCCTGTGCTTTAATAATTAAGCCAGGCAATACTATTAATACTATAAAAAACAATTTTTTCATAAATCAGGATAATGTGTTTATTTTTTTCTGCTACTCTTTATAATGAGAATTACAGTAATAGTTTATCTATATTTAATTTATCTATACAAAAGCTCAAGCATTTTCGCTGCATATCTTTGTCCGAGTATCACCTGGCTCTTTGTATCAAAATGGGTATTATCTGTTGTGCTCAAACCCTCTGAACTTACCACTGCTGAATATTTAATCTGCTTTGGCACATCCAGAAGCATGTCATTAAAATCTTTTCGGAATTCCTTGTCGAAGGATAGCTGGCCCACAATAAATGGCAAATTTTCCTGGCCCAATTCTTCCCGAAATTTCGAAACCATGTATTCCAGTTTGGGGGTATAAGATTTCCATTTTCTGGCATCCGCGCAGCCCTGGTGCCAGATAATCCCTTTCAGCTGACCATATTCCATAGCTATCCGGGTTCTTCGAACCGCCTCTTTGAAAAATAGGCTGTCCGGATGCCAGAGATTAATTGAGGTACCTCCTTTTGCATTTACCACCAATCCAATCTCAGTACCTGGTTTCAGGGTTACTATTTCTTTTGCAAAAGAGTATGCCGGACCCAATTTCTGCATTTCCAGTTTTTTGCGAATAGTGGAATATTTATTTAGTGGATTAGCTGCTTTCTCCCAGACCTGATTTTCATCAAGAGTCAATAAATATACGTTTTTGAGTGTGTCGCTTACAGAACCATCAATGTCGGCTCTGCCAGCCATATTCGATTGTCCGATACATAGATAAATATCCAGTTCTTTGGAAGGTAAATTGCAACTTACCAGGATAAGACCTGCAAAAATTAATAGTATCCCTTTTTTCATGGCCATAAATATTTTTTCTAAAAAATAACTATTTGCTCTGAAAGCTTTTCTTTATCTGATGTCAATTGTAAAATATAGTAACCTGATTTAAGACTTGTTACGTCCAGTTCAGTTTTCCCTTTTCCTTCCAGAAGTAAGCGTCCGCTTATATCAAAAACAAAAACATTATAATCGCCATTACCTCCGCTGAAAAATACTTTTTCTGAAACCGGATTAGGGAAGAATTTCAGTTCATCTGAGTTCTTCTCTTCCATTGAATTCAGATCACTCTCAAATGTAGCTTCTATGTTGTAAACACTATCTCTTGAAAAGGGATTAAACTCATAAGATATTTCACCCGCTGCAGTACCTACAGTAGTCCCATTTATTGATAAACTTTTGAATTTTTCCCCGGAAGCAGAATGAATTTTAAATACCTGGTCATCCTTCCAAAAAGTTGTGTAAATAATCCTGTCGCCAGAGTGAATCGTATCATTTTCACAGGATACGAAGAGCTTTCCGGAAAATGAAAATTCATAAATGCCAATATTTACCTCATAAACCTTCTCCAATACTTTTTGTGCATAACGGCTACCCAGGAGTATCTGAGAAGGAGTATTAAAATGCGTTTCATCCCCAATATGCCACAATCTGTCATTTATTACGTAATCAGCATTTTCAACACTGGTTTTAATGTTTGTCAGGTTTTCATTGAAAAGTTCATATTTTGTTCCCCAACCACCCAATTGTCCGGCCAGAAAGAAAAAATCATTATCAACTACTTCCCTTATATCCATTACAAGTGTATTTAGAATGCCCAGATAAGATCCGAAATTACTGCTATTTGATTCTCCCTGGTGCCAGATTACGGCTTTAACGGTTCCAAACTCATTGGCTTTCTTAATCCGATTCATCATTGCTTGATAATACTCTCCTCCTTCAGAAAAAGCTGTAATGGATGTTCCTCCCCTTGCATTTGCAATAATACAAACAGGTTTGTCTGTATAGGAAGATATTGTTTTAGCGAAAGAATATGCCGGTCCCAGTTTTTGCATGTCTGCTTCCTTACGAATGTTGGAGTAAAGATTCATTGGGTTTACAGCAGGAATCCAGACATCCTCACTATTTAACAGATAGGCCCCATTAATTTCATCCGTATTCTCCCCAATTTCTGCTCTACCTGCCATATTTGACTGGCCCAGTGCGAGAAAGATTTCCAGCTCTTCTTTTGTAATCGTTATTTTCTTTTCAATATTTGATCTTACTAAAATGGATCCGGACTTAGGGAGAAAATCAGCTTTGGTAACGGAGTAAGTTAAAGCTTCCATCTGAAATGAAATATCAGGGAACTTAACCTCACCATAGCTGTCTGTAAAGAGTTCCTGGTTTCCAAAAGTAAAGCTAGCACCCTCAACAGCTTCATTGTTAAAATCGGTGACTTTGAAATTCACTTCAAATTTTTCATCCGGATCATATATTGGTATGCAGGCTATATCGTCGACCATGGTGCGTGGGTTATCAGAATTACCATTTACATATTGGAAGCGGATATATACTTCTCTATCCATGATGGCTATGGTTTGAGTTTCAGAAAGGCTGTCATCGATGCTTTCAGTCGCATAGGCAGGTATGGGTCCGCTTCCGGGAGTATAGGTTCTAAGATCGCTAAACTCAATGCCATCGTAACTTTTTTGCACTTTTAAAAGCTCTCCATCCGTTTTTGAAAATTTAGCCACGAAGCTGAGTGTGCTGATGCTGGAGTATTTTGGGCTTGTAATATATCCACCACTTTCATAGATACGCATGGCATTTTCACCCGGGTAAGCACCTCCATTCCCCCTGCTGTTGGTAGGATAACGATTACCTCCGAATGTCCATCCATCAAACTCTTTTGTTTTATTGTTGATTTCAGAAAGGAAGCCAAATTTACATTGATAGAGGGAGCGGGCAATAATGGCCATTACCGTATCCGTTGTGCTCTTATCTTCAGATGTTATTTTAAAAATTGCCGTATCGCTTTTCCCGGGATATGGATTGGCAGATTTAAGAATTTCTATGCTGGCGTTGGCTGATACCGGGATACAAGTCAGCACACATTCTGCATCAAATCCTATAGAGTCATGAGCACTGAAAATATTATCTGTTCCTTTGGCGAAAAAAACCTGCTCGCTTGAAACCGTCAAACAGGAGGATATTATTCTGCTCACTTCAACATTATCAGGTGAAACAGGAGTATCATCCGTCAGCTCCAGGTTATCGAGCTGAAATGAATATTCTGTTCCGGAATCATCGACATCATCATTTATACTTTCCAGTTTAATATAAACAGCTGCTGATCCACTGTTAATCAAAACCTTAAAATTATTTCCTTCAGAATTCAAATCGTTGTAGGTGGTGGAAAATACCTCTGTCCATCCGGTTTCCCAATCTGCACCATCCGTTGAAGTATAAACCTTAAAGCCAGGATTATTCGTTCCGTAGGAATCTGGTTTTAGATCGAAAGAAAGGGTCCCTGCATAGCTATATGCCTGGTTGGTTTTCATTGCCGCCACCCCATTTCTGAATCTTGCGTAAAGCCCGCTTAGCACCTGTACACCCCCTTTTGGATGATCGGGTCTTACATTGGTAGTCCAGCCAGTAATATTATCGCTTGATTCGCCTGAAAAATCTATTTGGAAGTGATAGCCCGGGTCTAAACTCATGGCATTTAGTGTCCAGATACTAAGAAGAAAAACCGTTAAAAGTTTTATTGTTATTTTCATTTTGTTTTCCTTGTATGGACACTTAAGTTTTATGCAGAACAGGGATGGGCCCGATTAATCAACTAAAAAACCATCAATTGAATTCCGCATCGATGGCGTCCCATTTATTCTTATTTATCTCTATATCAGCATTCTTTATCAACTCATCGATATACTTTTCATAGTTTTCTTCAACATATTGCATTTGGTAAAAACCATAATTATCTTCCAATGAAAAATCTGCATTACTGACCATGGATTTTAAATCTTCCTCCGTCGGTATGAGTTCCTCTTTGAGTAACTCCGGTTTGAGTTTTAAGATCATT
>CBDUPM010000006.1:0-21877 GCA_965369105.1 uncultured Bacteroidales bacterium
GATTTCAGCCGGATTCACCATTAATAATTCAAAAGCTCTCGACATCACTGATGACATAAAGGTGGAAGAATTTACCAAGCTCAGTGTCGCAATTCCTGCCCAGGTATCCTTAGAGTTAGGAAATAAGCATAGTCTTAGCATTGACGCCAGCCAGTCAGTACTGGATAAGATTGAAGTGAAAGTAAAGGATGGAAATTTAATGATTGGTAAAAAGAATCAAAAGAGCAATATCAAAGGGGATATAAAAATTACAGTTAGGGCTCCTTATATTGAAGCTGTGTCCCTTTCAGGATCCGGAGATATTGTCTCAAAAAACGCATTTGAGGTGGATGAACTGGATATTCGGATCGCCGGGAGCGGAAATATTGAGTTTGCACAATTGAGCGCAGAGGAACTGGATATAAAAATTGCCGGTTCGGGTAATTTACTGCTTGCCGGAAAGGGTGCAGAGGAGGTGAATATTGCCATTGCCGGCTCAGGGAACTTAAATGCAGTGGATTTCGAAATAGTAGAATTTGAAGCGAAGATCAGCGGCTCAGGCGATTGCAAAGTTTTTGTAAGCGGCGAGCTTAATGCAACCATAGCGGGAAGTGGCAGTGTTAAATATAAAGGTTCACCCCAAATAAATACAACCGTTTCAGGAAGTGGTAAAGTGGAATCTCTTTAAAGAATTATTGAATCCAATAAACATTAAACACTGACAGGCTTTTGTTTTTATTTCGGTTCGCCCTTTTTAATGGAAACTATTTCCTGATAATCTGAAACTGACCTGTTACATCCAGTTTTATTATGCCGGAAGAAGAGGAACGGGAATAATCATCCTGGCGGTATTGAACGATATAGTCAACAGACATTTTTACTTTTTCCGTGATCTCCCCAAAGTTTGCCGGAGCGGGCTCTCCGGAAATATTTGCCGAGGTTGAGACAATGGGTTTTCTGAATTTTTGAATCAACCGGGCAGTAAATTCTTCCCGGGTTATCCTGATCCCGATACTTCCATCCTCTGCAATCAGATTGGGTGCCAGGTTTTTGGCTCCCGGGTAAATAATGGTAAGCGGTTTTTCTCCCACATCGATTAAATCCCATGCAATTTCCGGGACTTCCTTAATATAGGAGGGTAATAAATTTTCATTTTCCAGTAAAACAAGCATAGCTTTCGAATCGCTGCGTTGTTTTATTTTATATACTTTTTCAATTGCAGCCTCATTCGTTGCATCGCAACCCAAACCCCAGATCGTATCCGTTGGATATAAAATCACTCCACCCTGTCGAAGGATGTCCAGGCACTTTTCTATATCTTCTTTTATATTAGCGTATGGATTCATAAACCGAATGAAGTTCTTTTGCAAATTTAGTTGCCTGGAAGTTGTTCGCAAAATTCAATCCCTTTTCTGTCATTTCTTTTCTCATGGAACTATCTGAAAGTACTTTCTGAATAGAAGCAGCAAACTCTTCTGTATTAAACGGATCAATATAAACGGAATCCGGGCCGCCCGTTTCTTCCAGACAGCTGCCCTTAGCTGCAATAACCGGGACACCCGATTTTACAGCCTCCAGCACGGGCAATCCAAATCCTTCAAAAGAAGAGGGATATAAGAAGAGGCTGGCATTTTGGTAGATCCCGGGAAGATCAGATGTGGGCACATCCTTTAAAAACACAACCTGATTCATTTTATGTTTAAATATATAATTATGAACCTTTTCAGCATAATGTTTTTTTTCCTTCCCTATAATTACCAGGGGTAAACCGGTATTGGACAGCCTGATCGATTTAAGTACTTCAAGAAGATTCTTCCTGGGCTCTATGGTCCCTACATATAGAATAAAGTTTTCCGGAAGCTTATATTTTTGCCTGATTTTCTGTTTTTGTTCCCGGTTTAAGAAAGTATCAAAAATGGGATTACAGGTTTGATAAACAACCTCTATTTTTGACTCATCCGCATGCAGAAACTCTATTATATCCCTTTTGGTTTGTTCACTGATTGCAATGATTTTATCAGCTGCTTTGGAAGCGTAAAGCCATTTATTCAGATATATTTTTCGATCAATGGCTTTGTAAAGATCGGGGTAACGGATAAAAATTAAATCATGAATGGTAACGACAGTTTTTACGCCTGTAGTATGAATTTTACGTGGCAGTTCATGACTCAGTCCATGATAAATATCCACCTTATCTTTTTTTAAAAGACCCGTTATATGATAGCTTCTCCAAAAAGATGGAAATTTTGAATATAGACCTTTGGGAAGAATTATTTTTGCATCCGCAGGAGGAAAACCTTCTTCAGTAATCCCTTTTTTGGTAGTGTATAAAAGGTAATCATCCTCAGGATAAAGAGAGCTGAGAAGAGATATGGTGGTTCGACTATAGTTTCCTAACCCACTTTTATTCAGGAATGCACGTTTGGCATCAAATGCTATCTTCATTATATCTTATCAGACTGCAACATCATATTCTCTCAATGCATCGTTGAGGGATGTTTTTAAGTCGGTTGATGGTTTTCTTTTACCTATTATTAGCGCACAGGGAACCTGGTATTCACCTGCATTAAATTTTTTGGTATAGCTGCCGGGAATGACTACAGAACGGGATGGCACTCTGCCCCTGAATTCAACAGGTTCATCACCCGTCACATCAATAATTTTGGTTGATTTGGTGATGACTACATTTGCCCCGAGAACAGCTTCTTTTTCGATGTGTGCCCCTTCCACTACTATACATCTGGATCCAATAAAACTATTATCTTCGATAATAACCGGAGCAGCCTGTACAGGCTCCAAAACTCCCCCTATTCCTACTCCCCCGCTTAAATGCACATTTTTTCCAATTTGTGCACAGGAACCAACAGTGGCCCATGTATCTACCATGGTTCCCTCTTCCACATAAGCACCGATGTTTACGTAAGATGGCATTAATATAACTCCTTTTGAAATATATGCTCCATACCTTGCAATTGCATGAGGAACCACTCTGATTCCAAGTTTTTTATAATTGGATTTCAAAGGAATTTTATCATGAAATTCAAAAGGAGGAACTTCGATGGTTTCCATCTTCTGAATCGGGAAATACAGGATTACTGCTTTTTTAACCCATTCATTCACTATCCACCCTGATCCGGAAGGTTCTGCCACTCTTATTTTTCCCTGATCAAGATTTTCAATCGTTTCCCTGATAACGAGTTGTATGCTTTCATCTTTCAACAGGGAACGATCATTCCAGGCGTTTTCAATTATCTCTTTGCTTTTACTTTGCATCTTTTCTGATTTTGGGTCTCCAAAGTTAAAAAAAATATAATGCTTAAAATGCGATTTTTACCAGGCGGGCTATAAGGTAAATAACAATCAGGTTAAAAATGATAGTGGCTCCGCTGGGAATGTCAAGATAATAAGAAACAAATAAACCACTGACCGAACCGGCAAAAGCTACCAGGATGGAATAAAAAATGATTTTTTTGAAATCTTTAGTAAAAAGGTTTGCCGTATTTTGGGGAACGGTTAATAATGAAATTAAAAGGATAATTCCTACGGACTTAATATTTAAAACGATGGTGAGCGCCACTAAAAGCATCAGGATATAATTAATAAGGTTTACCCTGATTTCCCTGGTTTTAGCAAATTCTTCATCAAAGGATATAAATAGGATTTTCTGGTAGTTCAGAAGGAAAAAAAGAATAATCAGAATACTTAATACCCCAAGCAGAAGCAAATCAGAACGATTGATTGTCAGGATGCTTCCAAATAAATAGGACATGAGGTTTGGGGCATATCCCGGTGTCAGGTAAATGAAAATTATTCCAATCGCCATCCCCAGCGACCATAACATTGCAATGACTGAATCATTCCGTATATCTGCCTTTTTGCTGAATAATTCAATACCAGCACCGGTAAGCAAAGCAAAAATACCGGCTCCCATTATAGGGTTAAAGCCAAAAAAGTAAGCAATCCCAATTCCTCCAAAACTCGAGTGTGTAATTCCTCCGCTCAGAAATACCATTCTTTTTGAAACGATGTATGTACCCATAATGCCGCAGCTAACCGCGGTTAAAACAGAAGCCAATAAGGCATTTGTAAAAAATTGGTATTCGAATAATTCTAATAATTCCTTCATATTTAATGCTTATGATCAGGCAAAACCCTGTGGGGAACATCGCCATGAGTGATAATATCTATGGGACAGTTATAAACCTTGAGTTGTTCTGAACTTATGATATTTGAGGGATGGTAATGCAGATTTTTATTCACACAGGCAATGGTTTTAATATAAGATGAAATAGTTCCGACATCATGCGAAACCAGTAAAATGGCCATTTTTTCGTTTAATTCCCTGAGCAGCTGATACAATTCATTCTCAAAGCGGTTATCAACAAAAGTATCCGGCTCATCCAGGATTAATAGCCTGGGATTTGATATAATGGCTCTTCCCAGGAACACCCTTTGCAGTTGTCCTCCTGATAATTCCCCAACCGGGATTTTCCGGTATGCTGACATTCCAACTATTTCCAGTACTTCATCAATCCGTTTTGAGTTAGTTCGCATAAATGAAAAAAGCTCTGGTTTGTTTGTGCTTAATCCTGAGGCAATTACTTCTTTGACAGAGATGGGAAATTTTTTATCCATCTGGGTCTGCTGGGGAAGGTATCCGATTGAATCCCTGAATTTTGTATTATCCTTACTGAAATGATAAATAATCTGTCCTTTTACCGGACTTAGCAATCCCAGGATTACTTTTAACAAAGTGGTTTTCCCACCCCCGTTTGGGCCTATGATCCCCACATAGTCATTTTCATTTACAGAGAAATTAATACCCTCGATAATCGTGTTTTTATCGTAGCCGGCGCTTAAATTCTGTATTTCCAATAAGGTTTTAGCCATTTTCTTAGTCTTTGGTTAAAATGTCCAGAATTTTTTTCATTTCCAGGGACCAGTTTTCCGAAAGGGGCTCAATTTCAATAATCTCAGCATTGATCTCTTTCGCAAGGGCTTCTGCATTGTCCCTGCTAAATTGCTTTTGGATAAAAATATAGGAGATATTATTTTCCCGGGCTGTTTTTATAAGTTTCATCATATGTGCCGGCCCCGGCTCTTTTCCTTCTGCCTCCAAAACATGTTGGGTCATTCCATAATCAAGAGCCAGGTAGGTAAGGGCAGGATGATATATCAGGAAATGTATAGCTTCAAGTTTATTCTGGTTCATTTTGAAGAGGGAGTCAATTTCCATGATTTCATGCTTCAGCAAATTATAATTATTCCTGAACTCGTCTGATTTTTCAGGAAACAGGGAAATTAGTTCAGCATAAACCTTTTCTGAAATTTTGATCATATTTTTCGGCGACATCCAGATATGAGGATCATAAATACCATGATCATGACCGTGATGATCCCCGTGTTCATCATTTTCATGCTCTTCTTCATTTCTGATTAAGTGTAAATCTTTGGAAAGATCCACTACCTTTAAATCAGGACTCCTCTCCATAATTTTTTTTATCCAGGTTTTTTCAAAAATGATATGCCCCATTCGAAAATAAATCAGCGAATGGTCAAACTCAGCCAATTGCCTGGGAGTTGCCTCATAAGATGCGGGCGAGGCTCCCGGGGGGATTAATACGTTTACCTTTAATTCCCCAAGGGAGATTTTATCGATTATATATTTTTGGGGAAGGATACTGACGGTAATAATTTCTTTCTGAACAGACTTTTTATCCGATGAACAGGACATCATCGAAAACATTACTGCCAGGATGAAAAAATAATATTTAAACCAATGTTTATTCATGAGAATTTTTTTGAAATTTATAGTTAAACACAGAGGTCCCTTTGGGGGGTACCGGATCATGGCCATGTCCTCCCCAGGGATTGCAGCTGATAATTCTGATTATAGCGAATAGTAAACCCTTTATTACTCCATGGGTTTTTAAAGCTTCAATAGCAAAAAATGAACATGTAGGGGTGTAGCGGCAGCTTTTGGGTAAAATCGGTGATATGGCCAGCTGATAAAACCTGAAAAGACCGGTAAACAGCATCCTGAATACCCAGCGGATTCCAAGTGCTAATGGATTCTGAAGCAGGAGTTTATCCAATTTTTCTTTCATTGTTGCAATTTCTACAAATTCCTAGGATTAAAAACTGGTTTTCAATTTTGGAAAAACCTTCCGGAAGTGGAAAATCATTTACCCGGAGATCCTCCATGCAAATTGTTTTATGACATATATCGCATTGAAAATGTATATGGTCATTTTGAGAATCGGGCAGGTTATTTTGGGGGCTAAATTTAAATTTCAGAGAGTTTTCTGATAGAATTTTCTGAATAATTCCCCTGGAAGAAAGTACACTCAGGTTTCTGTATATGGTTGCCCTGTCACATTTGCCGCCCATGGTTTTCTCTATTTCCTTTCCTGAAATTGGATGAGGGGTATCAGATAAAATCTGAAGCAGGTGAATTCGTCCCTGGGTCAGACTTAATTGCTTCGATTTAAGTAATTCGGGTATATTCATAACATTTTTGCGACTCATTTGCAAAATTAAGAAAAAAATCATTGATATTTAGAATTTTTCTAAGATGTTTTCTAAAAAGATATAGCCATCTTTGTGGGCTTAAATTTGAATGTTATAAAACACGTTTTTTAAGGTTTCCCGGAATTAATAAATTACAATTGTATAATCGATAATGAAAGAAAAAGATATGAAGGATGCAGTAGCAATTTTATGTGCAGGTGGTCCCGCTCCTGGTATTAACACAGTAATAAGTTCAGTTACAAAAATATTTTTGCAGAATGGTTATTCCGTTCTTGGTATTAACGGTGGTTATAAATCACTTTTTGCGGAAGAGCCCTCATTTGATTTCCTGGATTTTGATTTTGCTGATAAAGTATACAGCAGGGGTGGATCAGCTTTAAAAATGAGCAGGTTTAAACCAAGGGATGATGATTTCAATGTTGATTTTTTCAAAAAGAATAACGTGAAATTATTGGTAACCATTGGTGGGGATGATACTGCTTCAACCGCAAACAGGTTATCGAAGTATCTTGCGGAACAGAATATGGATGTAAAAAATATCCATGTGCCAAAAACGATCGATAATGATCTGCCTCTTTCTGAAGGAACTCCCACTTTTGGCTATCATTCAGCAAAAGAGGAGGGTGTCAGACTGGCAACCACTATTTATGAGGATGCCAGAACCAGTGGAAACTGGTTTGTAGTATCTGCTATGGGAAGGGAAGCAGGACACCTTGCTTTTGGAATTGGAACTGCCTGTCATTACCCGATGATTATTATTCCTGAAATGTTTAATAAAACGAAAATAACCTTTGAAAAAATAACCCGCCTGGTTATTTCTTCTATGGTAAAAAGAAGGTTGCTGGGTATTGATTACGGAGTGGCGATCATTTCGGAAGGAGTATTTCATTTTATGAGTGAAGAAGAAATCATTGCAACCGGGATTAATTTTACCTTTGATGATCACGGTCATCCGGAACTCGGTAATGTTAGCAAATCCCACATTTTTAATATGCTTACGCAGCAGGCACTCAAAGCTGAAAGAATCATAGTAAAATCCCGTCCCAATGAAATAGGATATGAATTGCGATGCTGCAGACCTATCGCTTATGATCTAAATTATGCAACCCGGCTGGGATTAGGGGTATATATGTTATTCAAGTCTGGGATAACAGGTTGTATGGTTACCGTAGACCGGGCCGGTGAAATTTCTCCTTTATACCTGAAGGATGTTGAGGATGAAAACGGTAAGGTTAAACCCAGGCTGGTCAATGTAAATACCGAAAAAGTTCAGCTTATTTATAGAAATAATCTGCATTATATTACGAAAGAAGATTACAGTAAGGCAAAGAAATATGTAAAGACACCGGAGGATTATGATTTCTTCAAAATCCTGGAATGGGATGAGTCTGATATTAACTACAAAGTATAAATGAATAGAGAGCTGTTTCACTTTGAGACAGCTCTTTTTTTAACATTCCAGTGCAATCTGCGCCAAAGATTGGCATTCAATCTTTACAAGTATTTCTGATTTTATCTTTTCAGTTTCTAAAGAAAAATCCCATAAGCTTATCAATTGCTTTTTTCCATGTTTTCTTCTATATTTATCGATACGATTATTAACATCTGAAAAATAAATATTATGGCAGCAGGAAAATTAAAAAAGGGAACAATTGGTATACTTACCGGGGGAGGAGATGTGCCCGGGCTTAATCCGGCAATTCGCGCACTTACTATCCGGGCTTTGAGAGAAGGTTACCAGGTTATAGGTTTGCGAAGGGGATGGGCAGGGATAATTGAATTAATCCGGGATAAAAAGGCGGATAATTCTGATAATTTTATTTATTTGACGGAAGAAATTGTAAATAAAGCCGGGCGAACCGGTGGAACCTTCCTTCATACTTCCAGGACAAGACCCAGTCATGTTCCTAAAGAGCTGGTACCGGATCACCTGAAATCAAAATATGGTAAGGAGTATAATGATCTGACAAAAGAAGTGCTTTTGAATCTGGAATTCCTGGGAATTGATTACCTGGTCCCTATTGGAGGAGATGATACCCTTTCATACGGAGTTCGTTTATACCAGGAAGGCCTGAAAGTGATTGCCATTCCCAAAACCATGGACAATGATGTTCCGGGTACTGATTATTGCATTGGCTTTAGTACCTGTGTTACCCGAACGATAAATATGACCAATACCCTGAGAACATCAGCAGGATCCCATGAAAGAATCCTGGTTCTCGAAGTTTTTGGCAGATATGCCGGTTACACGGCCATGCTCCCAACCATGGCAGGAGCAGCAAATCGCTGTGTGATCCCTGAATATGATTTTGATATTGGCAAACTCACAAAATTATTGGTCCGGGACAGGGAAAGGAATCCTTCTAAGTACAGTGTGGTGCTCGTTTCAGAAGGAGCCAGGTTTAAAGGGATGGAGGAAATGGTTTTTCAATCGAAGGAGAAAGATATGTATGGCCATGCAAAACTGGGAGGAATTGGCGAACTGGTTGGATCAAAAATTAAAGAATTATCACCCGAATATAATCACGGAAAGCATGTAAATGTCATTAATCAATCGCTTGGCTACCTTGTCAGGGGGGGAGACCCGGATGCTATTGACTCTATTGTGCCCATGGCTTATGGAAACCTGGCATTGGATTTGATTTTGAAAGGAATCCATGGCAGATTGGTGGTTTTGAGAAACGGAAGATACGATAATGCACCGCTCGATGTGGTCACATCATCCAAAAAGCTGATTGATGTGAAAAAGCATTACAATGCAGAAAGATACAGACCGCATTATAAAAGCTTCGAATTTCAACCATTGTTTATTATGACAGGAAGTGCCTGATACAGACACTTCCATAAAATATCCTGGACTTTACAGATTTTAATTATTTAAAATATACCCATGCCTGGGAGGCAACTACTGATCTTGCATTTTGCATTGCTTCCAGCGAGGCTTTCAGGCTTTTATAGGTTCCTGATGTAACCAGGTGAAAGCTGTTGGGTCCGTTAACAATTTTACCTTCATAACCCATTTGCTTGATTTTTTGAGCATACTCTTCTGCATATTTATAGTTCTTAAAGCTACCCACTACAACGAAGTAGCCACTATACTCTTTTGCTTTCCCTGCTTCAAGCTTTTGCTGTAAGCTTCCAATTTTCTGCTCATAATCATTCCTGATCATCAATATTTCTTCCTGCTGTTTTGCTTCAAATTCTGATAATTGTTTTCTGAGCTCAGCATTTTCATTTTCCAGGGTCAGGATCTTCAGTTCTGCTTCCTTATTTTTTCCAAAAAGTTTATTTCCATCTTTACATGAACTTAGTGACAAAGAACCCAGGATTGCGAATAATAACATAAACTGCTTCATAAGCTTCAAAATTAAGTTGTTGTAAAAGCAAATGTATAAATCCTACGGATATAATTCCATATTTGTTTGGAAAAGTTATCAAACATTAAATAATACGCTTAATTTTTTTATTTATTGCTAAGCCTACCTTTCATATAACATAAGATATTTTAGAGATTTTCTTCTAAATTTGTAAAACACAATTAAATACTAAATTATGGCCGATTTATCCACAAGCTATATGGGACTCGAACTACCAAGTCCATTGATTGCAGCATCTTCAGGACTTACAGATAATGTCCCAAACTTAAAGAGGTTTGAAGAATTCGGAGCAGGGGCAGTGGTTTTAAAATCTTTGTTTGAAGAAGAAATAATTCTTGAAAAAGAGACCAACCTGGCAAAAATGCAATCAGGTGGATTTATTTATCCTGAAGCCCTGGAATATTATGATTACCATGATGATTCGGATAGTGAAAGTACTTTTCGCTACCTTCAACTTATCAGGGAAGCGAAAAAAGAACTAAATATTCCGGTTATTTCAAGTATAAATTGTGTAAGCAGTCAACAATGGACACATTTTCCAAGGGAAATGGAACTGGCAGGAGCAGATGGAATTGAATTAAATATTTTTATCATGCCCTCTGATTTGAAGCGTGGAAAAGAAGAAACCGACAAAGTATATTTCGATATTATTAAACAGGTTACTAAAAGTGTGAAAATCCCGGTTGCTTTAAAAGTCAGCTTTTATTTTTCTGATCTGGCTATAATGCTGAAGAAATTTTCAGAAACAGATATCAAAGGACTTGTTCTTTTTAACCGCTTCTATTGCCCGGATATTGATATTGAAAATCTTGAGGTTACCTCAGCAAGCGTTTTAAGTAATAATAATGATATTAGCAATTCCTTAAGGTGGACAGCTATTATGCACGATCATGTAAAATGCGATCTTGCCGCTTCAACCGGGGTGCATGACAGTGCAAGTCTGATCAAAATGATACTCGCCGGGGCAAGTGCAGTTCAGGTAGCCTCTGCTTTCTATAAAAACGGCGTAGATTACACAGGTGAATTAATTAAAGGACTGAAGGACTGGATGGAAAGGAAGTCCTATAAATCTGTCTCCGAATTCAAAGGATTGATGAGTCAGCATGAAACAGGAAATCCGGCTGCTTTCCAAAGGGTGCAGTTCATGAAGTATTTCAGGGGACATCAGTAATTTGCCAAACAGCGTAAAAGTCAAACTGTTAAAAAACTCTTAAAAACCTTAAGTAATTTGACTTCTTGTCGTCTTATTTGTCAGATCAACTAAAACGACATGAAGAACGCATTAATAGCATTTGCACTTAGCCTGCTGATTTTTAATCTGAAGGCACAGCTTCCTTCCATCTATCTTGAAAATACTGATAATCAAAATGTACTCATTTCTGATATCAGGGGTGAGAAACTGACCATAGTCGATTTTTGGGCTACCTGGTGCAAACCCTGTTTAATTGCAATTCCGGAATTGGTTAATATCCAGAAAGAATTTGAATCTGAGGGGGTTCAGTTAATAGGTATTAATATAGATTCTCCAAGAAACAAGTCAAAAATAAAACCTTTTGCTAATGCAAGGGGGCTGAATTATCCCGTCTTACTGGATGAAAACCAGGAAATGATGGCCGAAATGAATGTGGTGCTGGTGCCAACCCTTATAATTTTTGATAAGGATGGAAACCAGGTTTTTACGCATGAAGGATTTGTACCCGGCGATCAGGATATCATCAGGGAAAAAATTATAGAATTTTTAAATTGATTGAAATGTTTTCCCGAATCACTCTTTTAATTTTACTCTTTCTGCCTGTAAATCTTTTCTCTCAATTGAGAGGAAATAATTTATATGAATTTCAGCTTGGGAATGTACCCTATCAGGATCCATCTGATCTTTCTACACATTATAATCAGCTCAATCTTTTATATTCTTATAAAAAACTTACGGCATCCATCAGATATGAGCAATTTCTTCACCCCGATCAGGCAAAGGAATATTACCAGTTAACGCAATACTCGCTTGCCTATCGTGATAAAGGAATGGATATAAAAATCGGTCACTTAAGCGAAACCCTCGGGAACGGGATATTGCTGCGCTCCTATGAAATACCTTCTTCTGTTTTTGAAGACCAGGCCTATCGCATCAGGCAGGGATTTTACCGGGACCTGAAAGGATTTAAAGCAGCCTATAATCATAAGTATTTCAGTTTGAAAGTGGTGAGAGCACGTTCATTGTTAAATCTTTTGCCACCCGGCTTTGACGATGATTTACGCCGACCCGACCTATCCGAGGCAATGGAATTATCCGGGCGGTTATGGAAGCAAAAAACAGGCATTATTTTATTAAGAAACACGAATAACGGAAACAGGGATAATTATTTCTCAGCTTTTGCAGCGGGTTCTTTCCTTAAAAATTTTAGCTATAACCTTGAAATAGCTAAAAAACTGGGACAGAAGAATGTCGCCTGGTTTGATGATGCTTCCTCCTATGCAATTTACGGCAGTCTTAATTATTCAGTCGGATCCCTGGGAATAAGCCTGGAATACAAGGACTATAAAAACATTTTTATCGGGGCCGGGATCAGTGATCCGCCCACCCTGATTAAAGAACAGAATTATAAAGTTCTTAATCGCAGTACCCATGTCCCGGAATTGTCGGATGAAAGCGGGTACCAGGTAGAAGTATATTATTCTTTCCCGGCAGGACATTTTTTAACACTTAACCACAGTACTTCCATAAATGAGTTGTTTGACCGTTTTGTTTTCCGGGAATTCTTTGCGGAATACCAGCATAGTTTTAAAAATGGAAATATTCTGAAACTATTTGCAGATTACAGCCAGGATCCTTTCTTGCTTGAATTTCACCGGTACAGCACAGGTTTTATCACCGAAATCCTGTTAGGAAAAGGCTATGGTTCATCCTTTCAATTTGAATATCAAAGCTTTAAAAGGGAAGATTTTCTTAATGCGGATATTATGAACGTGGTGGGTATAATTGGATTACACAATAGCAAGCAAAGTAATATTTCTCTCATCTATGAACTAAGTTCAGATCCGAGCCTGACCGACGATCCCAATAGCTTTGATATAGAACGGGGGAAACGTCATTTTCTCGGAATGGAAACATCCTTTAGGATAAATAAGGCCAATAAAATTGCGGTTTTGCCGGACAACGACGAGGAGGTCCTGCATGTACCTCCGGACTATGTTACGAAGTCCTTGATTTTAAAGGTGTAGAATTAAGACTAACAACTAAATTTTAAAATGAATATTATGAAAAAGATCAATGCAGTATTAGGTTTTATCGTTTTGATAACGATAATCAGCTTTAATGGAAATGCCCAGATCAGTGAGGGACAGGCAGCTCCCGATTTTAGTTTCACATCAACTGATGGAGAAACATTTACCCTTTCCGATCACAAAGGAAAAGTCGTTTTCATGTTCCTGTTTGGAAATAACTGCCCCAGTTGTTTAACTGTGGGAGGTAAAACTGAATCGGATATTTACGATGCTTTTAAAGATAACTCTGATTTTGTTGCTGTTGGGCTCGACCAGTGGGATAACAGCTCAAACCTTGCTTCCGTTTCGAGCTTTAGATCCAGGACAGGAATTTCTTATCCATTATTAATCAAAGCCGGAAGTATCAGTACCACTTATGGAACCACCTATGACCGTTTGCTGGTTGTGGATAAAGATGGCATATTACGCCATAAAGGTACAAGCGGGGCATCCAATGATATCCAAAATGCGATAATGGCTATCCAGGAATATCTTATGCCTGCATCGATTGATAAAGATATCGCATCCCTTTCATTGAGAGTTTTCCCGAACCCGGTTTCTGAATTCGCGGAATTAAATATTTCGGTCCCGAAAAGCCTTGATATAGAATTTCTTGTTTATAACAGCCTGGGTCAGATTAAGCTGAAGGAGAACTACCCGCTGAATGCCGGTGAAAATATTATTCGCACCGATTTCAGTATGCTTGAGAATGGCATTCACTTCTATCAGCTCAGAACCGCAGAAAATGATGTAAAAACGGGAAAGTTTTTAGTTAGGAAAAAATAGGAAAAGAACATTTCTCACAGATATCGCGATCTGGAAAATTCATCCGGAATAATATATTGGATAAATTATTATTAAAATTTATGATATCTGTGAGAAAGCTTTTAAACAAACCAGACTGGAATTTTCTAAACCAGGTCACAAGCATCTGCCGGCATCCAGTGTTTGTCTTTCCCATCCCATTTCACATTACATCCTATAGGATTTGTTACACTAACTGAAATTTCTTTTCCGGAAGTGAGCTCATCGAGAACCCGGTCCAGGTCATTCACCCTCATCAGGGAAGTGTCACGGGGATTATCGAGTCCGCGACCGGTATAAACCAATTCCCTGTTTTCATTAAAAACAAAGAAATGGGGGGTTCTCAGGGCACCATAGGCTTTGGCAATTTCCTGGGATTCATCATAAAGGTACAACCAGGGGAATTTATATTTATTCATTCTTTCCACCATATGATCGAAATCATCTTCTTCATAGGTGTTTTTGGAATTAGAATTAATCCCTATGAATTTCACCCCTTTATCCTGGTATTTTTCTGCTGTTTTCCTGGTAACTTCATCTGAATTTATCACATAAGGACAGTGATTGCAGGTAAAGAAAATCACCAGGAATTTGTCCTTAAAATCATTCAGCTTATAGGTGTTTCCGTTTGTTGCAGGTAACTCAAAAAAGGGAGCTTTTGATCCTGTTTCCAATGTAAATGCCATAATTTTTAAGATTGTTGTATAGTTAAATTAACAATATCAGATAAGACTTTGTTTGATCCTGTTTCATTATTTGATCCTTTCCCAAAGAACTTCCTGTTTTTTAATCATGGTATGGAATTTGGGGTTATTATAATTATTACCCAAATAAAGCCTTATCATGAAAACAAAAATATGCATCCTCTTCAGTATTCTGTGTCTAAGCCCGGCTTTTTTATTCGCTCAAAAATCGGTTTTTAAACTTGATATTGAGGACCAGGAAAAACTTCCTCCTTTATTATTAGAGATTAACCATGAAGGAATGGCCAGTGCCTATAATTCAAGTTTAATACATTCCAGTACCAGCTATTACAATAATGAGTTTTCTGAAGAATTAGTAACTACCACCCGTTATGGTGACCGAAAGCTTGAGGATGTTAATAATCTCATGGAAAACTATTATAAAAACTTTCTCTGTAAGGAATCAGATTCACTTAGAGGAAGAATTGAGTTAAATGTTCTTTTTTACGATTATCAATATGCAATTACCGCCGGATTATATGTGAATGTGTTAAGCTTTGGAGTCGGCTACCTGCTTGGGATTCCGGTAGATAAAGCCACTACTATTGTTGAAATTTCGGCAGCTGTTTACAATATTGAACAGGAACTCATAGCTGAATACACAGGATATGGGAAGGATGTAAAAAGAAATGGCTTGTATTACCGAAAAAAAAATCAAAGATTTCAAAACCTGGATGCCATGAAAAAAGCCATATATGAAATCAATGATCAGATATTATTGGATCATCCTATGATTACGTCCCAATTACTTTTATCAAAGTAGGAATTTATTTTATTTCAGCCTGAGTTTTCCGGAGTACGGCGATAATCGGATAATGGTCTGATAAATTAGCTTCCACCTTTTCAAAATCGCTTGCTTCGAAGTCATCAGAATACAGGATATAGTCTATTCTGAAGGATATGCGACCATGGTAGGTATTTCCACTTCCCTTTCCGGCTGTAAGAAAGGCATCGTTCATTTTTCTGCTTAATTTCCGGTAGGTATAGGAAACCGGGGTATCATTAAAATCGCCGCAAATAATAACCGGAATGGTGGATTTTTTTGCATGAGCTTTCAATAAATCGGTTTGTTCAGATCTTTTGATATAGGCATTTTTCAGCCGGGAAGTAATGTCTCTTAATTCGTTAATTTTTGGAGGATTTTCACCCAGTCTTATTTGTTCAAGGGCCCGGTAGTTGTTATGTCTGAAACTGACAGATTGCAAATGATTATTATAAACCCGCAGAGTATCTCCCTGGAACAGGATATCGGTGTAAATACACAGATTATTACTGTTTTTAAATGGTATTTCTCCTTTCCTGATTATGGGATATTTTGAAAAAGTGGCAATTCCGTGTCCATACCTGTTTTCATTATCTGAAAAGACAACATGTTTATAAGGATTCTCCCCAAAAAGGCGTAAATAATTTATGGAAGGTGTTTTGGTGGATTTATCGGAATAAAACTCCTGTAAACAGATTACATCCGGATGCTCTGATCGGATAAAATTCAAAATTCCCTTATTCGTTTTTGGATCGTGCAACCAATCATAAATATTAAAGGCCCTGACATTATAGGAAAGAATTTTCAGATCTCCTTCCTTTTTTTGATCCATATCCCTTTCCACTCTCAACATCGGCATGATATGGATGATATGACTTAATCCAAGAATGATGACTACGATGGAAACAAAGGCTCTTTTATTCCATACGATGGTCCAGTAAAAAAGAAACAGAATATTGACAATTAGCAGGTAGGGAAAAATCAGGCCAAAAAATGCCAGGGGCCAGAAAAAGGAGGGCGAAATATGGGTACCCAGATACGCGGCAACCATCCCGGCTGCTGCCACAATGTTGACAATAAATAATATATAATTAACCAGTTTTTTCAAAATTGCTCAAAACGATTTGGTCTTTTACACCCGGTTTTATTAATACTGTGAGTTTACTGCTTTATTTCTAATTTTTACCCATTTTGAAGAGTAATTCTTTTTCTTCCTTGGTCAGAGAATCATAGCCTTTTTGAGAAATTTTATCCAGTATGCGGTCAAGTTCTTTTTGATTTTTTACTTTTTGCTTGTTATATTCCTGATCCGTCTTAGGCTTTTTATGTGTGACTTTCATTTTTTTCCCGGGTTTAAATACAGACAAAATCCGGTCAATAAACCTGGAAAAACTGACACTGATATCTTTCCCCCTGTTATAGCGGTAAGTATAAAAATAACCAAATGCTGCACCTCCGATATGAGCCAGTTTACCTCCGGTATTTACCGAAAATTCTACCAGGGATGAAAAGGCAAAAGCAATGAGTGCCACATAAATGATTTTTACAGGTCCGATCAGGATCACATAAATTTTATAATCCGGAACCAGGAATGCTATCGCAAACATAACAGCCATAACAGAAGCCGATGCGCCTACCATCGATGTGCTGGCTGCCTGATTTTGCAACCCGGGGAATACATTGTATGAAAAAATGTATAAAAAAGCACCTGCGAGTCCTCCCAGGATATAAACACTAAAAAGCTGTTTTTCAGACAGGTAAGAAAGGAATATTTTTCCAAACCAGTATAACCACAAAATATTAAAAAGAATATGGAAGAAATCATAGTGTGAAAACATATAGCTCACTACGGTCCATGGTTTTCGCGCCAGTTCACCCAGGTTTGTCGGTACGGCCAGGAAATCAATCAGAAGTCTCAAATATTCATCACCTCCGAACAGGCGTACAATGATGTTAACCAGCTGAATAAATATAAAAACAGCCAGATTAAAGTATATTAATTTCGTCAGGGTGCTTCCCGTTTTAAAAGAAGCTTTTATTTCATCAATAATATTCATTTCTTAAATTAACCTGGAATTATCTCTTTTCCAATACTGAATAACCAAATAACCAAATATCATTCCCCCGAGATGGGCAAAGTGGGCAACATTACCCTGGCGGTCAAAAACAACCCCTAATACCAGGGCTAAAACAGCAATATATTTTCCTTTGATTGGTATGGGAGGGAAAAGCAACATAAGCTGTGCATTTGGAAATAATAGTCCAAAACCGGTAATTATACCAAATAAGGCTCCCGATGCTCCCACCGTAACACTATTAATAACGATATTAAGTTTTGAAAGAGCGGGATCAGAATAGTTTCTTCCACTTCTCAGAATTTCACCCCCTTCGCTGAGTACCCGGGCTAAAAGATCGGGAGGCACATCTGCTTTCAGGCTGACATACTGGATATAGGTTACGATTGTGTGAACCAGTACCGCACCCAGCCCCGAGATGAAATAGAAAATAAAAAACTTTTTCCCTCCCCAGGTTCTTTCAAGGATCTGACCAAACATCCACAGCATGAACATATTAAAAAATAAATGCCCGAAGCTTCCATGCATAAACATGTGGGTGATGACCTGGTAGGGTTGAAAAAAATCTGATTTGAAAAAATGCAATCCTAATATATCATTCAGGTTGATGCCAAGGGCTGAGTTCATACCCAGCAGTCCCAGGAACATTAATACATTTATAATGAGCAGGTTTTTAACCACCGGGGGGAGGGTGCCGAATCTTCCAAACATAAAATCAAATTATTTAAGTGTCTTTTCCAGTTCTTCTGTTTTTAAAATATTTAATACTGGTTTTCCGGTTGGAGAGAAGTTGGGATTCGTGCACCCAAACAACTGATCGACCAGTTCCCGCATTTCGTGTAAATCAAGAACCTTGCCATAGGGGATTGCACTGGATTTTGCCACAGATTTTGCCAAATTATCATGAATTTCAGATCCCGATACTTTACCTAATTCTTTGAAAGTCTCTATAATGGACTCAATCAGATCTTTAAAACCTGAATTTTTGACAGATTCAGGCAGGCCATTGACAATTATGGTATTTTTCCCAAACTCCCTGATGTCAAATCCCAATTTAAAAAACTCTTCTTCCAATTCTTTAAAAATAACGAAATCAGAAGGATTTAGTTCGATTGTTTCCGGGAAGAGGCTCTTTTGTTGAACCGGCATTCCCGATTCAACCATTTTCAGCGTTTTTTCATAAATTATTCTTTCATGAGCACGCTTTTGATCTATGATCATCAGGCCTGACATTACAGGGGTTAAAATGTATTTGTTTTTTATTTGAAGTAACTTTGGACCCTCAGGAACTGAATCACCCTGTATAAACATGCTTTCCTGCTTATCTTCCCTGTTTTCAAAATCCGGATTTTCATAAAAAGCCTGCCAGTTTTCATTTCTTTCAGCCTTCATCCTGTCCCGAAGATTAATTGAATCTGATTTCTCAGAATCGAAAGGATTAAATCCCGGGGTAAGATTTATTTTAGGATAATTTATTTCTGTTGCCCTTTTCAGTATAGGGATATCCACCACACCATTGGTTTCAAAATCAAGGCTGGGGGCAAGATTGTTTTTACCAATGGATTCTTTTACAACCGCCAGTAATATCTGCCAGATCGCCTGTTCGTCTTCAAATTTAATCTCCGTTTTGGTCGGGTGTATGTTAATATCAATTTTATCCGGATTGATTTGAAAAAAAATAAAATAAGAAGGGATGGAATCAGGTGAAATTATATTGTTATAGGCCTGCACCACTGCTTTGTGAAAATAGGGATGTCGTATGTAGCGGTTATTCACAAAAAAATACTGTTCACCAAATGTCTTCCTGGCATATTCCGGTTTACCAATAAAACCATCAATATTAATGAGGCTTGTCTCTGATTGCAATGAGATCAGACTTTGATTTAAATGCTTTCCGAAGGAGTTAATAATTCTTTGCCGTAAACTGGATTTGGTTAAATTTAAAATCTGTGAATTATTGTGAATCAGGGAAAATTCAATACCCGGATGAGCGATGGCAATTCGGTTAAATTCGTTAATAATGTGACGGAGTTCAGTAGAATTGGATTTCAGAAATTTTCTTCTCGCCGGAACATTAAAGAAGAGATTTTTTACCGAAAAATTACATCCTACCGGACAGGAAATGCTTTCATTTAATTCAATTTCAGATTTACTGATTTTAATATGCGTACCCAGTTCTGAATCTTTCTGGCGGGTTTTCAGGCTAACTTCAGCAATGGCAGCAATGGATGCCAGGGCTTCACCCCTGAATCCCTTGGTCTGGATAGCAAAGAGGTCATTGGCAGTTACAATTTTGGAGGTAGCATGCCTTTCCCAGCACAGACGGGCATCGGTTTCAGACATACCATTACCATTGTCAATTATCTGAATGAGGGTTTTACCCGCATCTTTAATATTCACCGTAATACTATCTGCACCTGCATCTACCGAATTTTCAACCAATTCCTTTACAACCGATGCAGGTCTTTGAATAACTTCCCCTGCTGCGATTTGATTTGCCACAGCATCAGGTAAAAGATTAATGATTCCTGCCATTATTTATCTGTAAAGAAGGAAATATGCGAAAAGAAATAAGATAGTCAAAATGATTGCTAAACGGATATTCATGTTCCGTTTCACCCGTTTCTGATTTTTGATATAATGTCGCATGGAACCTCTTTTGATTCCGGGACTGTATTTTCCTTCATGTTTAAGGCCTAATTCCGCTTTAATCTCTTTTATTCGGGTTTCTCTTTCCTCCTTTTCCGGATCATAATAAAGCGGCTGGTAATCAAATTGCCTGTGCTTTGGAAGCTTAAATATTCGTGGTCCTTGCATTGTATTAAATTAAAATGTAAAGATACTGAAAAAAACTGAGTTGGATGGAATCTTTCATGAAGCAATCTCCGCCAAATGAGTCGGATTAAACCATTTATTTCGTTAATTTATTCGACTGAAAAAGCCTGTCATCTAACTAAATAAGGTTTTTTACGAAGGAATTGTTTTTCAACCTGCTAAAGTTTTTCACCGCATTTTCTGCAATAAACCGCGTCTGGCTCATGTTGGATTTCGCTGCATTTCTTACATTCAGTTTTTTTGGCTTCATTTTTGGTTGACTGGACAATTTCGGCAGTGACAATTCCCGTAGGAACGGCAATTATAGCATAACCTAAAATCATAACCAGGCTTGAAATAAACCGTCCCAGGTCAGTTACCGGTGCGATATCACCATAACCTACGGTTGTTAAGGTAACAATGGCCCAGTATATTCCCACCGGAATGCTGGTAAAACCGTTAATTTCACCTTCAACCAGGTACATCAGGGTTCCGATGATTACAATGATCATTACAATTGAAAAAATAAACACACTGATTTTTATCCGGCTGGTTTTTAATGCCTGAACCAAAATTCTGCTCTCGCTGGTATAACGGGTAAGCTTTAAAATCCGGAATACCCTGAGTAAACGCAAAGCACGGATTACGATCAGACCCTGAGCACCGGTGAGGAATATGGAAAGGTAAGTTGGAATGACAGAAAGAAGGTCAATTACCCCATAAAAACCTGTAACATATTTAAAAGGGTTTCTTGCTACCAAGATCCTCAGTATATATTCTAAGGTAAATATTCCGGTAATGATCCATTCGGCCAGATGCAATCCTTTTCCATATTTTACCCTGAATTCAGGAATACTCTCAAGGATCACAAGGGCGACACTTATCAGAATAACCACCAGTAAAACCAGATCAAAAGTTTTTGCCGGTTTGGTGTCCGATTCAAAGATGATATTCCCCAGGTTTATTTTCAGCTTTTGCTTTTTCACTATATTTTATTTTCAGAATTCAATAAAAATAAGGATTTTTAGGCTTTCAATTGAATTTTTTTTCTGAAGTTTAAAAAATGAATACAATAAAGAGGAGCCTGGAAGACGCCCTGGATGTTTTAGCCCGGTTTATTTCGGATGAAAAAAATCTGGATAATATTCAAAAAGCAGCTGAATTGATGATAGAATGCATTCTTTCAGGTGGAAAAATAATTTCCATCGGCAATGGGGGTTCCATGAGTGATGCAATGCATTTTGCAGAAGAAATGACAGGGAATTACCGGGAAAACAGAAAAGCTTTGCCGGCAATTGCAATTTCTGATCCCAGTCATTTAAGCTGCGTGGCAAATGACTACGGATACGATTTTGTCTTTTCAAGATCCATTCAGGCCCTGGGGAAGCCGGGAGATGTTCTCCTGGCAATATCTACTTCCGGAAATTCAAAGAATATCGTTAAAGCTGTTGAAGTAGCCAAAGAGACAGGTATGAAAGTAATTTCTCTCACAGGCAATGACGGGGGGAAGCTGGCTGTTTTATCTGATGT